>NZ_JBBAXC010000019.1 GCF_037120725.1 Bacillus spongiae | reverse complement strand
ACAGCTCCTATTCTACCAACTAAGTGGTCTCCAAGCTGAAGAAGAACATCGCCTGATCGGCTGCGCACTCTCGTTAACTAATTTCTAGGATTGGGTGCAAATCACAGAAAATGGTGAAGAGACAATTTTTTTAATGTGAACATTAATAAGGTTACGATTACGATCTTCAAGCGGCCATAAATAATTAATGAAATGCTCTTTCGTTACAATTCGATCTCGATTCTCATAAAGATAAAAAAATATTTTACGCTCAATTGCCGTAAGTAGTACTTCGTGTTGAAGTCCAGTGTTAAATAGTCTTTTTGTATTTGCTTCAATTTGTAAGTGTTTAATTTTCAAAAAAGTACCATATGTATTTTCCAATTGCTTATTTATTCTTAACAGTAGCTCACGTGGGTCATAAGGTTTAGTAACGTAGTCTTCTCCAATGAGCAGACCGTGCAATTTACTTTCCATATCATTAAGAGCAGACAAAAAGATTACAGGAATATTTAACCCTAAATTTTTGATCTTTTTCGTTATTTGATAACCATCTTCTCCAGGAATCATAACATCCATAATAACTAAATCCATTTTGCTAATATCCTCTAATACTTGCTTTCCATTCTCTCTCCACAGTACATTGTATCCCTCTTTTTCCAAAATTACCTTTAATAATTCTCCAATTACAGTGTCATCTTCAACCATTAAAATATTAAATTCTCTCATTAAATGTACCTTCCATTTAAATAGATTATACTTTTATTCCAACTCATTAATAAAATCTGTAGTAAGCTCGTATATCCTTTCTGGAGCATAAAGATAAATCGAGTGTTTGCCCTCTATTTTTTGTACTTCCGAAACATGAAGTTGATCTGAAAATGCTTCGTAATTCTTATTTTTTTGCTTTGTAAAATCAGCGTGTTCATTTTGCTTCGTATAAGCAGACAAAAACAAGATAGGAGTGCTGTTCGGAAGTGCGAGCTCCGTTGACTTCTTTGCATTATCGTAAGTTTGCAAGATTTCATTTTTCATGTCTTGATTAAATGCTTTTTTATTAGATATCGCTTTAAATATTTTCTTTTCCTTATTCGTCAAGAAAGATTGCTTTAATACTTCAGGATCATAGGTTACGTGAGGTAATAACCTTTGGACACCAATCGTTGTAAGAAACTGCATTCCCCTAAACATTAGGGAATCAACAGCACTTAATTTATGATCGACATATTCATGAGGTAGTCCTATATCTAAACCAATAATTGCCTTAACCTCCTCTGGATACTTTTGCGCCCAATAAATCGACTCTATCCCTGAAATAGAGTGAGGTACTAATATGTATGGAGGCTGGCTTCCACTATCCTTTAGCCCTGTCCTCGTCTGTTCTAATATGGTGTCTATATCTCGAGTATCTCCAAAGATATCACTATAACCATAGCCAGCTCTCTCCACGATAGCCACCTTATTTTCTTTAGAGAATTTACTATAAAGTCCCTTCATCTCGTAAACCGGCGCAGCTATTCCTGATCCGGACATAAAGACAAAAGTCTCTTTTCCTTCCCCTTCTTTGTAAACATGAATGTCTTTATTCATAATATTGACGATCGTTCCGTTACTTTTTAAAAGGTCAGCTTCTTTACTCAACCAATATTGGTGATAGGTAAATATCGTCATAACGGATAATAATAACAATACAAAACAATAGATGACAATTTTTCTAATGATGCTTACTAATTTTCTCATGATAAAATCTCCTCTCAGTCTATACTGAAAGGATAAAGCATAATAATAAATATCTAATAAATTTTTATAAATATTTATTATATTTTGATTTAAGTATGTAAATCGCAAAAAAACTCTTATCGCCTCCTAATATCCCTTCAACCCCATCTATCGAATGTAGGATCAATCTTGCTAACATCATGACTAAACTCGATAAATGTAAATCCTACTATTATTTCTAAGCTTCAACATACAATCTATTTATTTGTATTAGTCATTTAAAAATAAAAACGCACTTCTTTTCACAGAAATACGCAAGGTAATCAAATATAAATGAATCTTTATAACCTAGAACTTTATCCGTGTTCGTTGAGAGTCGTTTTTGACCATTTCACAAACGATCTGAGTACATTCTAACGGCTCTATTCACACTTAGAAGTAACTAGTAACCATTATTATTTATTACCCAAATGCTTGTGAATGTTTGAAATGTAGTTAGAAATCGAGAATAATACATGAAACAATAGCCCTTTATTATTTACCATATAGGTTCATGATGATTACTTAATTTGATAAAGAAGGGTAGTATGATAATAAACACGATACTTAAGTATCCTAGAGTAAACATATTTCTTGTCTTGGAAGAGATATATTGCTTTTTACCACAATAAGAGCAATTTTTGCCTACTTTCAAGAACCCTAGTGTTCACAACTCCGAGCTCTCCATTTATTACTACAACCATTACACATTGCCATAATTTTGATCCCCTATCGAAGACATTTTACTTTATATCCTCCCATTACAATTATTTCAAAATTTACTATGATATACAAGAAAGAATGATTTCTCTTTTTCAATAGCAGAGGTACGCCTCTTATTACACAGAGAACTTAGAATAAGACTACCATCACCATAAGTTCTACTAGAGGACCATCTTCTTTCCTATATCTCAGCTTAATAATAGTAAACAATTGTTCATACATTAGGTATACTATGTATAAGGTAATATTTACAAATATGGAAGTGAAGATAGGTTTTTATTGAACATTAAAACCTTCCATCTCAATAATACAAACCTACTAAGCAAACTAAATGATGAAAGGTTGAAGTTATATGAAAATATTTTTGACTAAAAAGGGCTTCCTGATCACTACCATTACCCTATTAATCCTAGTAATCTCCCTTCCACTCCTCGCTCCATTTGTACATCATGATGACTCTGCACGTGGCGCCATACGAAACCATATTTATAATGAAGGTTATCCTTACCAAAGCTTTATCTCTATTATTACGAATGACTATTACAGCGATGCTCAGTATGGAGAAAGATTTAACGTTAAATGGATTACTTGGAAAAGTGAAACGGGTACGAGCCCCTCTTCCTGTTATGCCCAAAAAACAAATCAAGATCATTATGAAGTTAGTTGCGGGGCAGGATAAATTCTAGTTGTTAAACATTCGCGTTTCTTCTAAGGAAGGACGCTTTTTTGTTTCAAAAAATACTAGCATAATACCAAATTAAGTAAGACGTCTTTTCACCAAATAAGGATATTCTTATAAGCTAAAATAAACATGTATCGCACCTATTTCAACCAATTTAGATTCTCATTTACAATATAATACGTATAACAAAATCTTAGTTTTACAAAAATTTCCTATATATACAAATAGACTTTTTAACATCCGCAATAATTTATGAATGAACCTTTATTATTTTGTTCAATTTAGTGTTTACGTATCATATGCTTTATAAATAGAGCAAAAGGAGGGATTGTATGAGCGCTGTAAACAAAATCTCTTGTGGTTTATGTTGTATTTCAGCTGGACTCGTCATCTTATTTTATGTATTTCTTGGTTTGTTTATTAGTGAAATCGTAGATTCTGCTATCGAAGGGATTTTCAATACCCCTGATGCTGCAGTGAACATCCTTATTGCCCTAATAATTGGTATTTTAACCCTTCTTATTATAGGTATATTAGCTTTGGTCGTTGCGTTTAAATTATTTAAGGTTGCTAAAAGTGCTTGTTCATAAGATTGTTAACGAAGAGGACCTTTCTCCAATCGGATTTTTTTAAATAATGTATATATCTTTGAACAAAGCGCAAAAGGATTCTTTTAGTACTAAAATGTAAATTAATTAGTTGATGTAATCGAGTTATGATAAACCGGTTTAGTTGAGGTACTACCATCACCTCATTCATAGACCCCTCTAACGGTTCAATTAATCGCTGGTGTGTTGTAATAAACAGTTTCCAAGATCTTTTAGTATTTGGCAGAACATCTCCTCAGAGCTTTTGACAAAAAAACGATGCTTCGAATCGAAGCATCGTTTTTATTTCTCCATTGTAACCTGGTCATCAACAAGTACCATCATTTTGTTAACATTGAGGTGACAAGATCTATACAACGTTTCCTTCTTCATTAAAAAATTCAAGGTTTGACACATCCGTATGATCCCATGCCAGCTTAAGATTCGTTGCCTATCCTCTCAATACGCTCCCATTAAAAAAGGTACAGCACCTAAAGATGCTGCACCCCATTCCCTTACTTCAATTCTACATTATCAATGACCACATCATGTGCATCAAGTACCTCACCTGTGGAGCCTAACAAGAACTTAAGACTCGTCTCTTCCCTCACAGGCATGATAAACGTAAGTTCATATTGCGTTTTATTTTCAGTAAGCTGAACCGTTTCAGATAAGTACCGGACATATTCGAGGTTTTCCAGTGTCACTTCCATCGATCGGTTCGCTGAAGAACTTGCCTCGAAGGAAAGGGTGTATTCCTTTCCAGGCTCAAGCAATAAATTACTTTGGTAGAACTGGATACCCCATGGTTCCGCCCCTTCTTCCTCTATGGTCATACGTGCCTCGCCATTTTCATGCTGAACACTTGCCACTGCATCAAAATGGATGTAAGACTGCCAAGGATCTAATCCATTATCGAATGTCCCGTTTTTAATATGAGATGGATTATCTGGGCCAGCTATTTTCTTTAACTCGATGTTATCTAGCTTCACCTCATGAATACTTCCACCAAGATGAATGATGAATTGCGATTCTAAGTCCATCACATCAGGCATCATAAATGTCATCGTTTCATTTTTCCAATCGGCCGTCAGAGGAATTGTTTCAGTAGCATAGGAAACCTCCCCATCCTTACTTCTTATTTCAATTTGAATATCACGTGCACTTTCCGACATCCCGTCAAAGGATAATTCATATTCACTTTCACTCTCTAGCTGAATACCCTTTTGGACCAATTGAACGTCGGAGGTTTCATTTGAAAGTGTCGCCGAAAATACTCGTTCATCAGGGTCTACTCCCACGACATCCGCATCCTCTACGTTTAGCAAATTCCAATAAAGTAAACGGTCAGGGAATCCTTGGTCAAATGTTCCATTATATAGAAGGTTTCCATCAGGAAGAGGAAGTTTAGAAGCATCTGTATCCACTTCTATCGGAGCAATTTCTTCTACTCGAACATTCCCGACCCACACTGGAAGAGTAGACAGTCCAACGTTAAACTCCAGACGTGCTGCCAAATCCGTTTCCTCCGTCATTTGAAACACAGTTTCATAGGATTGCATTTGATCCGTTAAAGAAAATGTTTCGCTTCGTGAATAGGTGGCAAAGCCTCTGTCTGCCCCTCCACTTACTTTCACATTGATTGGACGCGGTTCGCTCGACTTCGCATCAAAGGACACTTTGTAATAACGTCCCTTTCCAATCGAAGCATCTTGAATCAGTTGAACGGAATAAGTCTCTCTACCAGCATCTTGTATATCAATTTTGGCATAATTCTTATTATCCACTTGATCAATGGACATATTCGCTTTTCCTCCGAAGTCAGGGAGGGCTAAGAAATACCAATAATCCGTATTCGCAACTCCTTCAACGCCGTCCACTTCTTCCCATTCCTGGTCAAATCCATTGTTGTAAATTAAATTTCCATCTTCAAGTGGCTGTTTCGCACCGTCTGGTAATGGTTCAGCTTCAACTTCCGGAAGCTCAGGTACTTGATATGGACGACCTGTCAGGTCGTAGACACGTACATATTCTACGTCCATCGATTGAGGAAACATCGTCTCCTCTGTTGGGTCTCCATCAAAATTTCCACCAATCGCTACATTCAACAACATATGGAAAGGTTGATCAAATGGAGCTGGATACGCAAAATTAGCTGCTGTGTTCGGTCCTTTACCATACCAATTATTTTGCGTTTGGCGAAGCTTTCCATCTACGTACCAGCGAATTTCACCCGGTTCCCATTCAACCGAATACACATGCTCATCCGCAACTGTCGAACCATTATCAAAGGCATAGTGAGCGCCAGTGTATTTATTGTTTGGCCACATTTCACCGTAATGTAGCGTGCCAATTGCTTCATATGGATTACTTCCCTGCACCTCTAAAATATCAATTTCTCCAGATGCAGCCCATCCGCCATATTTATCATCTTCTGGAAGCATCCAGAATGCCGGCCAATATCCTTTCCCTACTGGAAGCGACGCCTTCATCTCAAATTTCCCGTAGGCTTTTGAGAAAAGACCCTTCGTTTTTAGTCGAGAGGATGTATAGGAATATCCTTCATAGTCTTCCTTCTTCGCCGTGATCACTAGCTTTCCATCTTCTGTTTTCGCGTTTTCCGGACGGTCTGTGTAATATTGCTTTTCATTATTTCCCCATCCTGGAATAAATTCACCACTTGCACCGTCGATATATCCATTCCCAATATCAAACGTCCACTTTCCACGGTCAATCTCTGTTTGGTTAAATTCATCATTCCAAACAAGAGACCACGGTGTGACAAAACTTGAAGCATCGTTTGTTTCTTCCCCATTGAAGACGATCGAGCTATCTAACGTAGCTGCTTCTACTGCACCTTCTCCATTAATGATTGACCCTTTACCGGATTTCGGGACGTGGAGCTCCTTTACCACCCCATCAAAAGGAAGGTTAATATCAGAAAACGCTTTCAATTCTAGGCTATCAGAAATCCCTTGCAGCTCTACCTGAGCTTTTCCTTTTTTACCAATGGTTGTAATTGAAGTAAACTCACCATCAAGAGTAGCTTTTTTTGTTTTTATAGAAGAAGATGATACCTTTACATCTTTAAACCCTTCCGATGTAATCTCATTTTCCTTTAGTAAAATATTGGCATCCAAGAATGTTTTTTGGACTTCTGATTCTCCAGAGACGGTAATCTTTGTAGCATGATCCGATGTTCGGACAGAAAGGGTTTCCAGTTGCGAATCCGTTAATTGAACAGATTCAGGTGCTTTCCCTTTAATTAGGGTAGTTCCAAGAACCGTCACATTTTCTAATGTGATATCCTTTCCTGCTCTCGGGGTAATCAACAAATCTCCTTTAATTGTTTGATTCTTTAATGTCGAATCTTTAAGATGATATACTTTTTCTTTTTTCTCTGCTGCTTTTCCTATGTTACCAGGTGTCAAGGACATGATGAGACATGCAGCGGTAATAGAAGTGACTGCTTTTTTAATCAATTGAAACACCTCCTAATTTATTTGTCTCACGTGGGACATTTCATAATTTAACTATAAGATTATCCTCACTACTTGACAACATTATTTTAAAATAACAATCTCTTTCTCTACTAAAAAAATGCTTCATTCCATTGGAAATATAGCATTTCTCTAGTAATTTAATTTTTATCACAACAGGAGTCACGTTTGACTAGTGTGGCTTGAAATGGCCGTATTGTCTCAAGCGGCTTCTCTTCAATTTGACGAATAAGTTGCTCGACTAAAGTAACCGCCATCTCAATTCTTGGTACATGCATGGTGGTTAAGGCAGGGGTCGTGTATTCCGTAAGCAAGAGATTATCAAAGCCCATAACCGAAACATCATCAGGGACATTCAAACCCTCTGCTCTCAACGCTTTAAGGGCACCAAACGCAATATGGTCATTTGAACACAAAATAGCAGAAGGTAGAGCCCCCTCTTTAATCCAATGAGAGACGGCCTTTTCTCCTGATTCTTCTGTAAATTGTCCATTGTATACGTAACTTGATTTTAAAGGAATTTTTGCTCCCACAAGCGCTTTTTGATAGCCTTCAAATCGTTCCATAGCAGCCAAGTTATCTTCATCACCTGTAATAATCCCAATCTCTTTGTGACCTAGTTGAATGAAGTGATTCGTAGCCTCCACTGCCCCCGCTTCATTTTGTAATATAGGTATTGGAATGGAAGAGTCCCTCCTCGACAAGTTGTTTTGATCAAAGACCCCTACCAAATAGTTGGCTGATAGGATTTGGTCCACAATCGCTTGCACGTTGCTCCAACTTATGATGATGCCTGCATCGATACTTTTTTCACGGTAAAGTTTTAATACCGAAACGGGATCATTTAATTCAGTCATCATCACCAGTACATTATAGCCCCGCAAAGAGCAAGCATTAATCATAGCCCCAATTACTACACTGTAAAATTGATCATCGGAATAAATACGATCCTTCGCAGGGTCTTGAATGATAAAAAGCCCAATCGTATGAGTTGTTTTCTTCACCAGTCTTCTTGCTGAAACATTTGGATGATAGTGATTCTCCTCCATAATCTTTATTATGCGATCACGCGTTTCAGGTCGTACTTGATCCGAGTTATTTAATACACGCTGCACCGTCTTCCTCGAAACCCCTGCTAGCCTTGCTATATCAAAAATATCCATAAAATCCCCCTGAACCGTCGGTTTTTCATATTATAGCGTATCATGCTGAAGTTTGATATATGGCCATGATTTCATTATTTTTTGTTAAAGCCACATTTTCCTTCATTACAGGATGCTGTCCCATCCTTTCTGAAATAAACTTGTTTAGCCTAATTTTTCGAATAGCGATCTTCTAGTTTCTTTTTATGGTTCTGAAATACTTCTTCTAAAGGAATATTGTACTTGTTTGCAATGACAATTAAATTACCTAATACATCACCTAATTCTTCTGTTAACTCTTGTTTATTTTCCGCAAGTGACCCTGTCACTTCATCAGGTCGATCTCTTCCTATTTCAAGGGCCCTTATAGCTCGGGCAACTTCGCCTGTCTCTTCTGCTAAAAAACCGATACGAATAAAAATATCTAACTCAGACCACCCCCTACTCTCATAATAGTCTTTCACCCATTGTTGAAATTCACCGATATTCATGCTTATCTAACCTCCATTCAAATACTTTCATCTTAACAAATAAAGGTAAATTATATATAATCTTCAATGAGTATTATTTAGGAGGGGATCAATTGAAGACAATAGCCGTATTTTGTGGATCGAGTAATGGAACATCTGAACTCTATATTCAAGGAGCAAGAAAACTAGGAAAAGAGCTAGCTAAACGAAACATTACGCTTGTTTATGGTGGAGCGAGTGTTGGCATTATGGGGGCTGTGGCAGACTCCGTCTTAGAAGAAGGCGGAAAGGTCATTGGTGTAATGCCGGGTTTTCTAGATAATAGAGAGATATCTCATAAAAACTTGTCTGAGCTAATTATCGTCGACTCTATGCATGAGAGAAAGGCAAAAATAGCAGAGTTGGCAGATGGATTTATGGCTTTGCCTGGCGGACCAGGAACGTTAGAAGAGTTCTTTGAAGTTTTTACGTGGGCTCAATTAGGTCTACATCAAAAACCGTGTGGGCTCTTAAATATTAATCATTATTATGACCCTCTTATCGCATTATTTAATCATATGTCCGATGAAGAATTTTTACATAAAAAGTATCGTACTATGGCTATCGTAGAGGAAGATCCAATGAGAATACTCGATAAGTTCAATGCATATGAACCCCCAACATTAAAAACATACTGAATAAGAGACCTGATGCTTATAACTATACTTGCATGGATTAAAGAGGAAGTTTCCAAGATTAAAAGTGAATATAAGAAGTTCCATTTACGGTAAAAATTTATGGATCTAATCTATTTAACAAATAATCACTAGGAGTTGGATTTACGTATGAGTACGGTTAAAAGCTTTGTAAGTGGAAGTCAATTTGAACGAAGTAAGTTATTAACGTTATTTACATTAGCGGATGATATTAAAGAACATCCAAAAAGCTACTCCAATATTTTGTCAAGTAAAATCATTACGACGCTTTTCTTTGAACCAAGTACTAGAACACGTTTATCATTTGAATCAGCTATCCAAAGACTAGGAGGGCACCTTTTAACCGTTGAAAATGGAGAGCTGAATTCTTCATCTAACAAGGGGGAAAGTATAGCCGATACGATAAGAATCGTTGAAGGGTATAGCGATGGAATCATTATGCGACATAAACAAACGGAAGCATGTCAGATTGCTGCTTCCATTTCAGAAGTTCCTATCATTAATGCCGGAGATGGTTCAGGGGAACATCCTACTCAATCATTACTAGATCTTTATACAATACATTCCTATAAAAAAAAGCTAGATAATCTTTCTATAGCCATAATAGGCGATTTGAAATATGGGAGAACCGTCCATTCACTTGTACATGCATTATGCTTATTTGAAAATATAACTATTTATGGTGTTAGCAATGAAGAATTTGAACTTCCTACTACTTACGATTCATTACTATTAAAGCACAAAATCAAATATATCAAATGCAGAAGCTTAGATGAATTACCATTGGATATAGATGTTATCTATCAAACAAGATTACAAAATGAGCGAACAGAAGCTGAATCAATAAGGGACAGTATTTTTGTCATTACTAAAAAGATTATTGAAAAATTTAGCCCTACTACAATTTTAATGCACCCCTTACCTAGAAACAAAGAGATTGATGTTGCTGTAGATAAGGATAAAAGGGCCGTATATTTTGAACAAGCCAAAAATGGGCTGTACATAAGAATGGCTTTACTCACTTATATATTTAATGAGGAAGAACAAGAGAGATTAGTGATAGTGTAATAGAAAATCTCACAAACCTAATATAATCACTAATAAAGGGAAGCCCTAAAAAAATAAATAAACAACCGTTTTTCCCTTAAGAGGAAAACGGTTGTTTATTATGAAAAAGAACTAACCATTGTTATTGCAGTATTGGGTAATAAATTCATTCACTACCTCTTTTTTGAAGAGAAGGATGGCGAAATATACTAAAGATTGTCAACATACTTCTCCATGCGGATATCATCCCACATTTTATTTTGCCAATAGGTGAACTCATTAATACGGCCAATATCTTTGTAGCCCAGTTTCTGATACAGCTTCCGTGCTTGTTTGTTAAATTCAAATACACCTAATTCTATTCGTTTAAGCCCTTGCTTCTTAATTTCCTCTTCTAAATATTTTATCGCTTCATAACCAATCCCTTTGCCACGGCCTTCAGGCTCACCAATCGTAATTCCTATCCAAGCAGTTCCAGGCTCTTTTTTGTACAGGTGGGCAGGATCGACCATATAATTCATTTCTCCAATTAACTGATCACCTAAATAGATTAAGTAGATGTGAACGTGCTTAAGTCGCTGAATTAAACTATCTATCGTAATGTTTTGCTCGCATTCCAATTCTGACTTGTTTTGATTAGGGCGAATGAGGGGAATCAAAGCAGGATCGTTTTCCCACTTATTAAATATATCTACTAAGCTATTATTAGGTTCTGCTACTTTAATGTACTGAACATTCATATATTCATACCTCCAAGAAAATCGTAATAATTATAAATTTCGTTAACCCCTATCATTTTCCTTTACTTTAATAACATCATTTTCAGCCTGAAACCTTTTCACTTCTTTTTCTAAGTTATCTTACCGTCTATGTATTCGGAATATGAAAGGAAGATAAGCCATTACAACAATCATTATCCCTATTTTGTCTTCTTCCTTTTTACCATCAAAAATTATTTTAATTATTCTACTATCACTGTCCATTATTTAGCAAACATTATCTACTAATTTCTAATTTTCAGTAACACCCCTATACAATGATTTGGATCTTCAAAAGGGTAGAGTTATTATTAATTAACATTCTTTCATTCTTATTGATAGTTTTCCTTCACTACATTGTATTAAATGTAAAAAAGGCGCACTATTCATGCGCCTTCTATTTCTTTATTTAATTATCCAATTGGCTAAAATGAGCAGCTATCGCTTCCGTAATTCTTATTGCAGCCTTTCCGTCACCGTATGGATTCGCCGCTTTCGCCATCTTTTTATAGGCGATTTCGTCGGTTAATAATTCATTGGCTAACGTATAAATCGCTTCTTCTTCTATACCTGCCATCTTTAAGGTGCCTGCTTCTATCCCTTCAGGTCGTTCGGTTGTATCACGTAATACTAAAACTGGAACGCCAAGTGAGGGGGCTTCCTCTTGCACACCGCCAGAATCAGTTAAAATTAAGTACGAACGAGCAGCAATGTTATGAAAATCTATTACATCAAGTGGCTCAATTAAGTGAACTCTTTCGCAATTACCGAGAACTTCATTTGCCACTTCACGAACAGCTGGATTTAAATGCACAGGATAAACCACTTGAATATCCTTAAACTCAGCTACAAGTCGCTTAATAGCACGGAACATATTTCTCATCGGCTGCCCTAGATTTTCTCTTCGATGGGCTGTTAAAAGGACTAACCGATCCTGCCCTACCTTATCTAATATAGTATGAGCATATTCGTTCTTTACAGTTGAAGACAGTGCGTCAATTGCTGTATTGCCTGTAATATAAATTGAATCTTCCTTTTTATTTTCTCTTCGTAAGTTATTAGCTGCTTTTTCTGTTGGCGCAAAATGAAGGTCGGCTAAAACACCCGTTAATTGGCGGTTCATTTCTTCAGGGAATGGAGAAGATTTATTCCACGTTCTAAGGCCAGCTTCCACATGCCCTACTTGAATTTGATTATAAAAGGCTGCAAGGCTCGCAATAAAAGTTGTCGTCGTGTCGCCATGGACAAGAACAATATCTGGCGTAACTTCTTTCATAATATGGTCTAAAAGGTCTAACCCTTTCGTTGTAACATCAATTAACGTTTGTCTGTCTTTCATCATGTTTAAATCATAATCTGGAGTAATTTCAAAAATATCTAATACTTGATCTAACATTTGACGATGCTGAGCAGTCACCGTCACAATTGATTCAAATCGATCAGGATTTCTTTCAAGTTCCAGAACAAGCGGAGCCATTTTAATTGCTTCAGGTCTTGTTCCGAAAATAGTCATCACCTTAATCCTTTTATCCATATTCTCACACCAACTTTTGGTTATTTCGTTCCGAACAATCGATCTCCAGCATCACCAAGACCAGGAACAATGTAGCCCTTTTCGTTTAGCTTTTCATCTAGTGCAGCAATAAAGATATCTACATCTGGATGTGCTTCCTTTAAAGTATCTACACCCTCAGGAGCTGCAATTAAACACATAAATTTAATGTTTTTTGCACCTCGCTTTTTTAATGAATGGATTGCTTCTACAGCAGAACCACCTGTTGCAAGCATTGGATCAACAACGATGAAATCACGCTCTTCTACATCAGTAGGGAGCTTCACATAATATTCTATCGGTTGTAGTGTTTCTGGATCACGGTATAGACCGACATGTCCTACTTTGGCAGCCGGAATTAATTTCAATATACCGTCCACCATTCCAATTCCTGCTCTGAGGATCGGAACGATTCCAAGTTTCTTTCCAGAAAGCACTTTTGACTTAGCGGTAGCAACCGGCGTCTTAACATCAATTTCTTCTAAAGGTAAATCTCGAGTAATATCGAATGCCATTAATGTAGCTACTTCATCCACTAGTTCACGAAACTCCTTCGTGCCTGTGTCAATATCACGAATATGTGTTAGTTTATGTTGAATTAAAGGGTGATCAAAAACGACGACTTTACCCATAGTTTACTCTCTCCTTTGAGTTTTAGTTGTGAAGCTATTTTCTCGTTCTGCTTAAAACAGTCCAACTGTTCACACTTCGTATTATTCTACCAAAAAACTGCTTCCTTAACACCCATAATTCGATGAAGTTTTCAATAAATATGTAAGCAACCGCTTACACTGTAAAATGATCTGTAATAGTTTAAAGCGAACAAGGTGCATTCTTTATAAATGAAGAAAAAGGAGGCCGAATGGCACTCCTTTCTTTAACTATGATATAGGGGGTATTTCTCCGCAAGCCTTTCAACTCTCTGCTTGGCTTCAGTCAGCTTTTCTTCATTTTCATGCTCTTTTAACGTTAAAGCAATAATCGCTGCGATCTCGTCCATATCTTCGAGACCAAATCCACGTGTTGTCACAGCAGCTGTTCCAATTCGAATACCACTTGTCACAAAGGGACTCTCAGGATCAAATGGAATAGTGTTTTTATTTACAGTTATGCCGATTTCATCAAGGACTTTTTCACCAATTTTACCTGTCAAACCAAGCGAACGTAAATCTAAGAGAAGTAAATGATTATCCGTTCCATCAGACACGAGATCAAGACCTTCCTTTTGTAGGGCTTCTCCTAGACGTTTTGCGTTGGACACGATATTACGTGTGTATTCCTTAAAGGAATCTTGAAGGGCTTCACCGAAAGCAACTGCTTTTGCCGCAATGACATGCATAAGTGGACCACCTTGAATACCTGGGAAGATGGATTTATCAATTTTCTTTGCCCATTCTTCTTTACATAAAATCATTCCACCACGAGGTCCTCGTAGGGTTTTATGAGTCGTTGTTGTCACAAAATCTGCATATGGAATTGGACTTGGATGTACTCCCGCTGCAACAAGACCAGCAATATGAGCCATATCTACCATTAAGTACGCGCCTACTTCATCAGCAATTTCACGGAATTTCGCAAAATCAATTGTGCGCGGGTACGCACTTGCCCCAGCAACAATAAGCTTCGGTTTATTCTCTATCGCCTTTTGACGAACATCTTCATAATTAATTTGATGTGTATCTTTATCGACGCCATATTCGACAAAATTATATTGAACCCCACTGAAATTTACTGGACTACCGTGTGTAAGATGACCGCCGTGGGAAAGATTCATTCCAAGCACCGTATCACCTGGTTCTAATACCGTAAAGTAAACCGCCATATTAGCTTGGGCACCAGAATGTGGCTGAACATTGGCATGGTCTGCACCAAAAATCTCTTTCGCACGGTCTCGTGCTATATTCTCAGCTACATCGACATGTTCACAACCACCATAATATCGACGACCCGGATATCCTTCAGCATATTTATTCGTCAGAACTGAGCCTTGAGCTTCCATTACGGCTTCACTAACAAAGTTTTCTGAGGCAATTAATTCAATATTGGACTGTTGACGCTTAAGTTCATCTTGAATTGAAGCAAACACTTGTGGATCTTGATTAGCTAACTGTTTCATCGTAGAAATCCCCCTTCAATTTAAAAGCAAACTACTTACTATTTTCTAGTAATATATCAACCTATGTAACCTTTTATATTTTAACATGACCACATATGTTAAAAAAGCTGTTCCTTGCATTTTATCGATAAAGAGTTAATGTAGATCATTTTCAACAATCTAGAACATAGAAACGAGAAAAAATAGACAATAATGCCTATTTTGTAAGGAAAAATAGAGAATTGGTGAAAATTATTAAGATAATTGTTATTTCCCTATAATTGCATTAAATGTTTCCTGACAAATATCTGCTCGATTTTGCCTCATTAGATTTGATAACAGCGCTACAACAAAATAACCTAATAGAAACATGTCATTTTAGTCCCACTGTTCGATTTTCATCATTACTCTCATCAAAAGTAGACGATCCATTATTTAGGAGTATGCGACGAGCTGTAACAAAGAACTAAGCAAAAAGTAAACATGCTACTAGTTGAGATTAATTAGAATAAAACGTCAGCTCCACTCACTCTTTTGGCTTCAACGTATTGATTTCCTTGAAAGGTTAACTGATAAATATCCGGCATAGTGAGCTGTTTCCAAAAATCATAATCAAATTGATTATGATAATGCTTCATGATGAGTACCATTAGGTTTCCATGTGTAGCAATGACGATGTTTTTGCCACGATTGTGTTCAAGTACATTTTCCATGGCCAAAACACCTCTTCTTTGCGCTTCAAGGTTGGATTCCCCACCTTCATAAGCAAATAATTCATCTTTCCATACCGCTTTAATAGCAGAATCAAAATGTTCAACTGCCTCTTCTGCTAACCTTCGCTCTTTAAAATCCTCTATTACATTAATCGTTAAGCTCTTTATTTCAGCAAGCTTTTCAACCGTCTGTTGTGCTCGTTTATAAGGACTCGAGATTATGGAATGTAGTTCTCTATTTTCCAGCATTGACGCTACTTTTTTTGCGTCGCAAAACCCCTTGTCAGATAAAGGTCTTCCCTCTTCATCTGGAGTATATATAGAGTGGGCATGCCGAACAAAATAGATGGTTGTGTTCATCTAACCTCTCCTTTTTCCTAAAACGACTAAATAGAGAGGTATTTCACCCCCTCTCTATTTGGTCGTTTTAATTATTGAACTCTTTTAAGTACATTTTTCGGTTCCGAAACGATTCTCATACACAGCCCGATTTCCACCAATTAGCTTTGGTCTCGTGCGAGCTAAAGTAACATGTGCGTTCCCAATTGTCTTTTGTGATACCCTAACAGGTACTGCAACATGCTTTACATGCATACCGATAAACGTATCTCCAATATCGATCCCTCCATGAGCAACGATATGTTCAACGACAATATAGTCATTTTTTTGTTCGTAAGCATAGGACGCCATTGCCCCTCCTGCTGTTCTGACGGGAACCACCGTGACTTCTTCAAAACCCATTTTTTCGGCAACCTCTTTCTCTATAACGAGTGCTCGATTCAAATGTTCACAGCATTGAAACGCAAGATAAAGGTGATATTGTTTAGCAAAAGAAAAAAGTTCTTGATACAACATAGAAGCTACATCATTTGTGCCTGCCGTACCAATCTTTTTTCCTACCACTTCAGAAGTTGAGCAACCTACAATAAAGAGTTGTCCAGGCTTCAAATGTGCTTGCTCTTGAAATTCGTGTAAAATAACGCTTACTTGAGAACGCCATTTATCTAAGTGATTTTGCATAGTTGTCTCACCTACTATTTATTCTCGTATTGACTTATCTTGTTTATGCGATTTTCATGGCGACCACCTTCAAACTCTGTTGAGAGCCATACACGAGCAATCTCTCTTCCGAGACCGAGGCCGATGACCCGCTCTCCCATTGCCAGCATATTCGTATCATTATGTTCTCTTGTTGCTTTTGCACTAAACAAGTCATGAACAAGTGCACATCGAATGCCTTTTACTTTATTTGCAGCAATACTCATCCCTATTCCCGTTCCACATATTACGATTCCTTTATCAAACTCTCCGTTTGCTACCTTTTCCGCAACTGGTAATGCATAGTCAGGGTAATCAACAGATCCTTCACACTCACATCCAAAATCTTCATATTCAATATTCATTTCATCTAGTAAGTTTCTGATCTCATTGCGTAACAATACGCCACCATGGTCAGATGCTAATGCTACTTTCATTGTTTTCTTCCTCCTTTAGGTGTCCTTGTCTTTATTTTGACATATTGATTTAAAAATATAAAAGGAAATGTCTCTTTTCCACAAAAAGAGTCACAAATTATCTCTACTATTTTTTTCACATATGTTGTAGGATTAATACCGTGAAGCAACTAGGAAGGAAGCGAACGATGATGACTCACTATAAAATGATTGTTCTTGATTTAGACGATACGTTATTACAGGACGACCAAACGATATCTATACGAACAAAAGCAGCACTCATGGAAGCACAAAACCAAGGAGTTAAAGTAGTTCTAGCATCTGGGCGACCAACAGAAGGGATGCGCGCTGTTGCTAAGGAATTAAAATTAGAAAAATACGGAAGTTATATTTTATCCTTTAATGGTTCAAAAATTATTGATTGTCAAACTAACGAAGAGTTATATAGCGCGACCCTTTCACCTGAAATGGTTCATCAGTTATATGATTTAAGTGTTCGAGAAGACGCGGGGATTTTAACTTATGTGGATGATTGCATTATAACGGATTCACCTAATCCATACGCTGTAATTGAAAGTGATCTGACCGGTCTACCAGTTAAAACGGTCACAAACTTCAAAGAATATGTACAAGAATCCGTTGTAAAAGCTCTCATGCTAAACGAACCTGATAAGCTAGTTTCTACAGAGAAAACGCTCCAAAAAGAGCTTGCTGACGAGTTAAGTGTTATGCGTTCAAAACCCTTTTTCTTAGAATTTACAGCACTAGGCGTAACAAAGGGGGCCAGCCTTAATTTTCTCATTCAAAGGCTAGGCATTCTTCGTGAAGAAGTGATTGCTATTGGGGATAGTTATAATGATTTATCTATGATTGAATTTGCTGGACTAGGTGTTGCGATGGGCAACGCGCCTGGTGATATTAAAGCAAAAGCAGACTTTGTAACTGACAGCAATCAGCAAGATGGTGTAGCGAAAGTGGTTGAGGAGTATATTTTAAAAAACGTTCCAGTATAATATAGTTCTATTTTCTTACGGTAATACGAATCAACAATATCGTACTTGATTTAACAGAAAACGAACAAACAAAGGCCTCGATTAGGATTCGAGGCCTTTATTTGTTATTCTCTCTGAAAAGTCGAAATCGTTTTCTTTAGCTGTTCTGCTTGAGTTTTTAAATCACTCATTAATTCTTCTACATTTTGCATAACTGCCGCTTGTTCCTTCGTCGCTTCTGTTACTTCATAAGACCCTGCTGATGTTTCTTGAGCAATTGCTGATACATCTTGTGATTGTCTGGATGTACGTTGTATACTTTCCATTTGTTCGTTAACTAAGGCTGTAATTTGCTCAACAGAGTGAGCAACTTCATGAACTGTTTCAGTCATATGGTCAAAAACTTTATGCGTTTTACTTCCTTTTTGAGCTTCTTCATTTGCTGACTTTACTTGTTCAGTGATTTGCTGAACTACAGCATACACTTCTTTCTGAATATTTTGGATTAAATCTGAAATTCCTTGAACGGCGGTCCCACTCTCGTCCGCAAGCTTGCGTACCTCCTCCGCTACAACAGCAAAACCTTTTCCCTGTTCCCCAGCACGAGCCGCTTCAATTGAAGCATTAAGTGCTAATAGGTTCGTTTGAGCAGCAATATCCCCTACGAGACCAATAATACGCTCAACTTTCTTGGCGTTAGTTTCTAGTCGGTGAACGGCTTCTAAAGAAGTTTCATTTCCTTTGGCCAAACGCTCCATCCCATGTATAAGTGAGTGAATAACATCATTGCTTTCATTTAGTTCTTTTAACATCTCTACTGAGGAAACTTGTGAAGCCTTCGCTCGAGATTGAACTTCTTCAGCAATTCGCGTTATTTCTTCAATTGATTCGGCAGTACCTTGAATACTGATAGCGGAGCTCTCTGCTCCTGCCGAAATCTCAGCAATCGTTTTGGAAATAGCATCGGCATGTTTAGCTGCATAAGAAGAAGCCTCTGATATATGGACAACACTCTCATTTGTTTTACTAAAATTTGCTTCAATATTATGGACCATATCACGAATCGAACGTAACATTCCATTAAATGCCATTCCTAATGAGCGAATTTCATCGTCAGACTTGGATAGGTCTACATCTTTCGAAATATCTCCTTCTGCTACACGTATCGCAACTTTCTCCAGCCTTTGAAGTGGATGTATAATAAGCCCCGCAGCGAAAAAAGCTAACACCCCTGACCAAAATACTCCTAATCCTAGTGTTATTGTGGTAAACATACTTTCATTCATTGAATTTGCGAAGTTAGGATGAATATAGTACATAAAGAACGCACTGAAAGAATAAGTAATGATGGCTAATACAGTTGTAAACAGAACAAGCTTTGTTCTTAACCCAAATTTATAGCGTTTTTTATCCCTTTTTTTCATTTTATTTCCCCTCTCGCTTACTCTTGATTTTCTAGCTTCATTTGTAACTCCTTAATCAGTACATCTAACTCTTTATAAGTGTGACGGTACACATCAACGCTGCCACCAAAAGGATCTGATATATCATAATCATGTGGATGATTCTTAGTAAATTCTTTGAGCGTAAACAACTTTTTGACCGACTCTGGGAACTGGTGAAAAATTGCATACTTATGATTTTCAGTCATCGTAAAAATGAAATCTGCCCAGTCTATATCTCCTTGACGTAACAAACGTGACGAATGCTCATGTATTATATCGTTCTCTTTTAGAACTTGTTTAGTACCATATGAAGAACCACCTCCGTCAATTGCATATACACCTGCTGATCTCACTTCCCATTCCTGTTTATAATGCTTTAATAGGGCTTCTGCCATTGGACTTCTGCACGTATTACCCGTGCATACAAATAATATTTTCATGTTAATATCCTCCTTCATTCTTCTTTTTTCTTTCTCTATTTTACATTGAAAATTATAACTATCGCAAAAAACCGCCATTAGAACATGACGGTGAAAGGTTCCCATTCAGTTAACAAAATTTAACCATCACGATTACCCACCACATAATAATTTGACACCAAAGAAAAATAAAATCATTCCACCCAATGCCTCGCTATATCTCCCTAGCCATCCTCCAACCTTTTGTCCAATTAAGAGACCACTCCACGTTAACATCGTGGCTATTATACCGAAACACATAATGGCCAAAACGACTCTCGCTCCATATATCCCAAGAGTGAGGCCTACTGAAAAACTATCAAGGCTCACGCTTAAGGCAAAAATAAATACTCCGCCTCCCACTGGCGTGATAACAGATTCATCAGCCTCTTGAAATGAAGCCCAAAACATCTGTAACCCAAGCAACATTAACAATGCTCCTCCTACAAAAGAAGCTAAAGTACCAAAGGTACTGGACAAGAATTGACCTGCTAGTATTCCACCTAAAGGCATCACAACATGGAACATTCCGACCGTTATCCCTATGTAAACGATTTGTCTTAATCGAAGCTGAAACATTCCCATCCCTACTCCAATGGAAAATGCATCCATACCTAAGGCGAACGCCATTATAATAAGTGTAATTAATTCTGCGAAATAAGCCGCCATTCTTTCTCCTCCTTTGGACGTGCCTAAGAAAATCCTATGCACCTCCAATTAGAAAAAGAACAAACTGGCACTACAGCGGAACAAGTAGCCTATGTCAAATCTCGATAAACATGAACGTTAAGTATAACCCTCTTTACATACAAAAACAGGGAGACCATACTCCCTGTCCTATTCTTCCTATTAATCGTCACCTATTGTAATAATGCTGACCAGCTGCTTTCTCTAAGCGATTCATAATCGCAAGACCGACACCCTTCTTTGGCAAAGCCTCTGCTAATATAATATCAACATCCGTCTTATTAAATGCTCGTAACGTTTTATATAAATTATGTGCCACGGTCGACAAATCCCCTTTCGTGCCACACGAAATAACCTTTGCACCATGTAGCATTTCAGCCAATTCCTTTGTCGCGAAAACACCAACCTTTTTCCCTTGTTCTTGTAAAGTTATTATAGCCTGTTGTAATTCTTCCACATTACCATCAAACATCATAACAGGTGCGTTTGGAGCATAGTGTGTATACTTCATCCCAGGGGATTTTGGAGTTCCTTCCCCATCATTTAAAGAAGGATCCATCTCAATTATTCCCACAACGTTTATTAGCTGCTCCTCTGTAATACCACCAGGACGAAGGACAACGGGTACATCTGAAGTACAATCCACAACAGTTGACTCCACTCCGATACCTGCCATTCCACCATCCACAATTCCAGCAATTTTTCCATTTAAATCATCCATCACATGTTGTGCAGTCGTGGGACTCGGTTTACCAGAAGAATTGGCACTAGGTGCTGCCACCGGAATATCTGCTGCTTCAATTAACGAAAGAGCAATTGGGTGATCTGGCATCCTGATTGCTACAGAATCTAAGCCTGCTGTCACATTATCTGGTAATGATTCTTGCTTTTTAGGGAAAATAATAGTCAACGGACCTGGCCAAAAAGCCCGAATAAGTTTTTTCGCAGAAAGCGGAATTTCCTTTACGAGATCAACCAACTGTTCTTCTTTAGCAATGTGAACAATTAATGGATTATCGCTCGGCCTTCCTTTTGCTTTAAAAATTTTACTAACAGCTTCATGATTTAAGGCATTTGCTCCTAATCCATAAACTGTCTCAGTAGGAAATGCAATAACATCATTTTCTCTTAAAATCTGAGCTGCTTCGACAATTTGTGGATAAAAAATAAATTTATCCACAAAAGTATCCACATTCCAACGTTTTGTGTTTATCATCTCTTCACCTTATTTCTTGCATGCTCTTACCTTTTATAATCTAGTATAAAAAAGATATTATATCCTATTACCATAAAATTATTCCTTTGCAAGTATAAAAGATGAAAGGTAACTTTACAAGTGTTATCCACATAATGTGAAAAAAAAAGGCAATAATGTGTATAACTCTGTGGATAGATGTGAATAAATTTCTGAAAATACAGCTTTTTAATCCCATTATCCACTATTTTCTGTGCATGGCTATGCTAGTTTACATTTCATTAAAAAGCAGTTGTCCACATTTTTTATTTGATGAAAATATTCAAATGAATGCAATTCCGTGTGAAAAGAAGAAGCATCTAATAATTCAAATCCTAAAAATTGAAAGAGTGCTACGGATGTCGCTTTACTCGTAGCTAAGAAAATTGTCGAAAGTCCTCGATCACGTGAATCAACTCTTGCCGTTTCAAATAAGGTAAATAAATCTTCCTCTGGAACAGATGGAGCAATGGCTAAAGAACGTAATAGTCCTCGATTTCCTTTTATTTCAACACCTAAAGTACCAACTATACTTTTCTGACTGTTTTCTAACAGAAAAAAATTGTCTAGTATATCATCGATGCCTTCTATATTTAATCCGGCTTGCACTAAAAAACGTTCTACCCTTTCTCTATCATCTGATTTAGCCCTCTTAACTGTATTCATCCTACCATTCCCTCTCCTTCCTTTTCTCTCAATTCATGTTTATGTAATAGACAAAAAAAAAGAACTCTTGATTAAAAAGAGCCCTTATTTTATGCGAATAATCCCTTTATCCACTCAACAATAAAGAATTTCACTTCTGGTTCTTCGTCTTCTATAATTTTAGGTGGTTCTTCCTTTTCTATAATTGTAGCTGGTGTTTCCACTTTTTCTTCTACTATTTTCTCTTCTTTTTCACTTGCTTTCACATTTGATTCAAACCCTTTGCTAATTGCTGTACCACTCGAAAAATCTAAAAAGCATAGTGGAGGAAATAAGACACACCACCAGTTTGCTCCCTGTCCATCCCCAAGAGTAATTAAAATAGCTTCATATTCACCAGCCGGGTATAAATAATTACCATAAAGCTTAGTAGGAAACTGAACCTCTCCAAAGTCTATCGAAAGTGCTTGCTGTACATCCTCCTCATTCATTACATCCAATGCTATTTGTTCAATGGCAGGGAGATTTCTTTGAATCGTTGCACGCGCTTCATCAATGTTCGTTAAATTCTCTACCCATAACGTAATTTGTTTATTAACCTCGTCCCGAATCATTCTCTTTAACGCCTGATCTTGATTGGAATCACTATTTGCTAAGATACGTAAACGAATTGCTTCATCTGGTATCACCATAATTTCATCTGCAGCGGCTTCTTGCTTCGGAATATATAAACTCAGTATCGTCGTTAACGATAACATTACCATATACAACCAAACAACCAATTTCATTTTCATTCTTTCCGCCCCCTTTAATAACCATTGTGGGCAAAATTCAGATTTTTTAAACTAGTAATGTTTAAAGTTTTATTGCTAGAGTAAGAGCTTATGAGTCATCATTCCTCAGTCCTACTACTTTCTCCGTATATAAAAAACAAACCTCTATTTAAAACAGAGGTTTGTCATCGATCCATTATTCTATTGTGCAAAACACCATTCTATCTTTTCCATTAATATCATTTAAGACTTCTACTTTTGCATTTGGAAAGGTTTCGTGGAATAAAGCTGCTACCGTCGGTCCCTGACCTGCTCCAACTTCAAAGCCTACCAATGCTTTTTGAGCTAGTACATCCGGTAATTCTTTCATAAATTGACGGTAAATCGTTAAACCATCTTCCCCTGCAAACAGTGCCGATGACGGCTCATGCTCCGTAACTACCTTACTCATCCATTCTCGGTCCCCTTTTGGAATATAGGG
Organism: Bacillus spongiae; assembly: GCF_037120725.1. NCBI lineage: Bacteria > Bacillati > Bacillota > Bacilli > Caryophanales > Bacillaceae > Bacillus > Bacillus spongiae. The sequence continues at coordinate 41,509 of NZ_JBBAXC010000019.1, read as the reverse complement.
AGGATTGCTCATCACAATATCCAATTTCAACCCTTTCTCCGCAAATGGTTGAAGTAAATTCCCATGGAAAAACGGAATATCTACTTTCAGTATATCCGCATTTTCACAAGCAACTTTTAATGCAGCTTCTGATAGATCCGAAGCATAAACCGTCAATAAAGGATTTTCAAGCTTCATTGAAATAGCTATTGCCCCGCTACCTGTCCCAATGTCGGCTAATCTTACTTTTTGATGATACGAAAACAATGAGTTAATCTTCTTTAAAGTATGATAAACAAGTTCTTCCGTTTCAGGCCTTGGAATCAAAACACTATCATTTACTAAAAAGGAGCGTCCAAAGAAAAATTCATATCCCATTAAATATTGTATTGGAACTCCTTTACCATGTTCCACCATTCCTTGATGAAACAGAGTGGCAATTTCTTCCGGAAGTTCTTCCCTCATATTGGCAAATAAAGTTGAACGGCTCCAGTTTAATAAATGACATAAAAAGAGCTCTCCCGCATTTTCACTGAGTCCTTTTCCCTTTAAAAAAGAAGAAGCCCAGTTGAGGGCTTCAAACACTTTACCGTGATTCATTAATCTTCCATACTCTCTAATTTCTTAGATTGATCTTCTAAAATTAATGCATCAACGACCTCATCCATTTTTCCTTCAAGGATTTGATCAAGTTTTTGAATCGTTAAACCGATGCGGTGATCTGTTACTCGATTTTGCGGGAAATTGTACGTACGAATTCGCTCAGATCGATCCCCTGAACCAACCGCTGATTTACGTTGAGCATCGTATTCAGCCCTTGCTTCTTGCTGAAATTTATCGTATACACGTGCACGAAGTACCTTCATTGCCTTCTCTTTATTTTTAATTTGTGACTTTTCATCTTGGCAAGATACGACGGTACCTGTTGGAATATGAGTTAAGCGCACAGCAGACATAGTCGTATTTACACTTTGTCCCCCTGGTCCACTAGATGCAAATGTATCAACACGTATATCCTTTTCATGAATATCAATTTCAACTTCTTCTGCTTCTGGTAAGCACGCAACTGTTGAGGTTGACGTATGAATACGCCCGCCTGATTCTGTTTCAGGTACACGTTGAACTCGATGTGCACCGTTTTCATACTTCATTTTTGAATAAGCACCATTACCGTTGATCATAAAAATAATTTCTTTATATCCGCCAAGGCCTGTAGGGCTAGCTTCAATTACTTCTGTCTTCCAGCCTTGCATTTCTGCAAAACGGCTATACATACGGTAAAGGTCACCGGCAAATAATGCAGCCTCATCTCCACCTGCTGCTCCTCGTACCTCCATAATAACGTTTTTATCATCATTAGGATCCTTCGGAACTAATAATATTTTTAAACGCTCTTCTAATCCTTCGATTTGCTCACTTAATTCAGAGATTTCTTCTTTAACCATCTCTTTCATTTCAGCATCTAACTTATCGTCGAGCATGAGCTTTGCTTCGTCATACTGCTCCTTTAAATCTTTATACTCACGATAGGCTTCTACCGTTTGTTGAATGTCAGATTGTTCTTTAGAATAATCTCTAAGTTTTTTTGGGTCATTTACAACTTCTGGGTCGCTTAGAAGTTCATTAAGCTTATCATAACGGTCTTCTACTGCTTGCAAACGATCAAACACAGTTATTCACCTCAAATTTTAGTCCATAACAGTATAAGTATAGTATACTCCTCACTCAATGACAACATTCTATCCTGTCTTACTCTTATTTTCATTTAGCTTATGTTAGCAATGTATTACTTTATCCTATGATATGTAACACTATAATCGTTCACTTAAGGAACGAAGTTTTGGTAATTAAGCCTTCCTATTATCACCTTAAACTAAGGCAAGTTTATCATAATGTGTTGATGACTAAACTTGTTCTCAATATCATTCTTAATACCTAATCAAAATGAACTATTTACATCAAAGGAATACACATTTTTTGCTAGGCTGAACTAAAAGCAAGTGATTTTTCCATAATGAGAATGAGTCCAATTTATTCTTATTCAAAAAGCGACTGAATAAAATTCAGTCGCTTTTTTCTCTACTTCTCTTCAATTTTGACATTTATATTATAACTAGGAAGAGCAGTCTCTAGTTGTTTATGAAGCTTAGCCTCCTGGGATTCTTTCTTACTAGTGCTTAACCGCTTATTAGTATGAACCGTAACCCACATTTGTTGACCGTTAATCCACACAGAGCCTGGCTCATATTCTGTATACAGTTCAACCACTTCTCTAGCTTTATCAATTTCTGATCCTGTATTTGGTTGCTTCTCGCTCAAATTAAGCAAATTGGGATTTTGGTCAGTTGGCGAACGTGCTTCTGTATCATTATTAGCAATATTTTCTGTCATAAATTGATGTCCATCTTCATCTTCCACATTTGAATAAGTAGAATCATTTGCCATTCCACATCCATTAATGAACAGAGCAGAAGCAATAAACAGGGACCATTTCCACATACTCTTCACCTCCTATATGTAGGGTTTCCCTAGCAATAGGAGATATTCAAATCAAAAATAAATAATCCAGCAAAACTTTGCTGGATTACATGTTATCTAATGCTTGTTGCGCATGAATACTTACACCCTTTGGAACTTCATGGTGATGTCGACATCTTGGTTCATATGCCTCTGAGGCACCGACTAAGATGACGGGATCATCATAACAAGCAGGGTTTCCCTCAATTAATCTTTGTGTACGACTAGCTGGAGAGCCACAAACTGCACAAACAGCTTGAAGTTTCGTAACTTGCTCTGCAATAGCCATTAATCGTGGCATGGGTCCAAATGGCTCTCCACGAAAATCTTGGTCAAGCCCTGCTAAAATGACGCGATGACCTCCGTTCGCTAATTTCTGTACCACAGAAACAATGTGTTCATCAAAAAATTGCACTTCGTCGATCGCAACAACATCGATATCCGCTGTGACCATTCTTTCGATATCAGTAGAATCCTCCACTGGCTTTGCAATGACAGATGTACCGTTATGCGAGACAACAGACTCCTCACTATAACGATTATCTAATTTTGGCTTGAATACCATAATAGATTGTTTAGCAAATTGAGTTCTTCTCACTCGTCTAATGAGTTCTTCTGATTTGCCAGAAAACATACTTCCACAAATCACTTCCACCCAACCTGTTTGCTTCATGACATACATGAAACGGCTCTCCTTCCTCGTTCAAGTATAGCTTTAAGGGGTTCGAATATCATTCGATCCTTTTATTAAGAACAATGACAGAAAAAAAAAGGCACAGTCTACTTTAGACTGCCTCTTTTTCCAATAACCTATCGCAATAAAAAACAGGCAAGGACACTTTCTGCTTGCCTGTCTTTAAAACCAGTTTATTACTTAAGGCCATATTTTTTATTAAAGCGATCAACACGTCCATCCGCTGTAGCGAATTTTTGACGTCCTGTGTAGAATGGATGACATTCTGAACATACCTCAACGCGAAGCTCCTCTTTTACAGAACCAGTTTCGAATTCGTTTCCGCATGCACATTTCACATTGATCTTCTTGTAATTTGGATGAATTCCAGCTTTCATTCGTTTCATCTCCTCTCGCCCTGAATCATTCGAAACAGAGTTATATTCCAATGCAGTCAGAGAAAACTGCATTACATTAAAAATACACTGACATCATTATAGCAAGCACTCATTTTAAATGCAACCTGTCTTTCTTGAAGATCGTTGGAAATTTTATATAGTCCTACATTTAAGATCTTCGTCCAGATGATTGCATTTCTTCATTTAATTTACCAAAGAACTCTTCGTTCGTTTTCGAATGTCTAAGTTTTCGGAGGAATCGCTCTACAAAGTCAGGTGAATCCGTCATCGATTTGCGAATTGCCCAAAGTTTATCGAGATGATCCGGTTTTATCAGCAACTCTTCCTTCCGTGTTCCAGATCGTCTAATATCAATTGCTGGGAAGATACGTCTCTCCGCTAGTGATCGATCTAGGTGAAGCTCCATGTTACCTGTTCCTTTAAACTCTTCATAAATGACATCATCCATTCGTGAGCCTGTATCCACTAACGCTGTAGCTAAAATAGTTAAGCTACCACCTTCTTCAATATTACGAGCGGCACCGAAGAAGCGTTTTGGACGATGAAAAGCAGCAGGGTCAATCCCGCCTGACAGTGTTCGTCCACTTGGAGGGATCACTAAGTTGTAAGCACGTGCTAAACGAGTAATACTATCCATTAAAATAATGACATCCCTCTTATGCTCTACAAGTCGCATCGCACGTTCAAGGACAAGCTCCGCTACTTTTATATGATTCTCTGGCACAGCGTCAAATGTCGAACTGACAACATCTGCATCAACCGACCGTTCAATATCCGTTACCTCTTCAGGTCGTTCGTCAATTAATAGAACGATTAGCTCTGCATCAGGATGATTAGTCGTAATACTATTAGCAATTTCTTTAATAAGCATTGTTTTTCCCGCTTTTGGAGGGGCAACAATCAGTCCCCTCTGCCCAAAACCTACTGGAGACATGATATCCATAATACGCGTAGACAATTTAGAAGGGGTCGTTTCTAACGTGATTTGACGATCTGGATACAGTGGAGTTAACGCAGGGAAGTGAACACGCTCTTTTGCACTTTCTGGATCATCACCATTAACAGCTTCGACATGTAGTAAACCAAAATAACGTTCATTCTCTTTTGGTGGGCGAACTTTCCCAGATACTTTATCTCCATTACGAAGGTCAAAACGGCGAATTTGGGAAGCGGAAATATAAATATCTTCTGAGCTTGGGGAATAATTAATTGGACGTAAAAACCCAAATCCTTCTGATTGAATAATTTCCAAAACGCCTTCCATAAAGAAATAGCCTTCGCGTTCTGCTCGAACTTTTAAAATAGCAAATATAAGTTCTTTTTTTGTTAGTTTACTGTAGTATGAGATGCGAAATTCACGCGCAAGCTCATACAACTCTTTTAGTTTCATGTTTTCTAAACGTGAAATAGTTAATTCATTCATGTTGACACCACACTTTATTTTATTCAAAAAAGTTCTCTAAATCCATTGAGGCCTTATTTGTTCTAATCAGTCAATTACAAATTGTACATGATAGTAATGAAGATTTCATATTGAAATGTTTTAAGGCGAATGATAAAAGAAGATAGACGAGAAGTAGTATTATCTTTTATATGATGAAGGATTATAGCAATAACTATTTTAACCATAATTCGAGAAGATAATCAATCATGATTATAAGAAAAGTTGAAAAAAAGGGGGTGGCAATCATTGTTAGCCGTCCCCTTTGTCAATTAATGTAGTATTTTCAAAGAAATGATTAAGGCTTAATTACAAGGTTAGGTTTCTTTTGCAAGCTATGACGTCCATCAACAAACCGGACCGTTCCTGATTTCGCACGCATAACAACAGAGTGAGTAAGACCGTGTGACCCTTTTAATTGAACCCCTCGTAAAAGTTCCCCATCTGTTACACCAGTTGCAGCGAAAATGGCATCATCTCCACGAACTAAGTCTTCCATTTTTAATATCTTGTTGACATCTAAGCCCATAGAAATACAGCGAGTAAGTTCAGCGTCATTTTGTGGTAACAGTTTACCTTGAATTTCTCCTCCTAGACATTTAAGCGCAACAGCAGCTAAAACACCTTCAGGCGCTCCTCCTGATCCAAAGAGAATATCCACCCCAGTATGGTCAAATGCCGTATTAATGGCGCCTGCAACATCACCGTCATTAATTAATTTAATACGAGCACCCGCTTCTCTTAATTGCTTAATTATATGTTCATGTCTCGGTCTATTCAAAACGGTAGCCACAACATCTTCGATATCTTTATTCTTTGCTTTGGCAACTGCTTTCAAATTATCGATAACAGATGCATTAATATCTATAGATCCTACGGCTTCTGGTCCTACTGCAATTTTATCCATATACATATCAGGTGCATGCAATAAATTCCCATGATCAGCTACCGCAAGAACTGCGAGAGCATTCCATCCTCCTGAAGCAACAATATTCGTACCTTCTAAAGGATCAACTGCAACATCTACTCTTGGTCCATAGCCTGTACCTAATTTTTCACCAATAAAAAGCATTGGTGCTTCATCCATTTCTCCTTCTCCAATGACCACTGTTCCCTTCATCGGAATGGTGTCAAACACATCTCGCATGGCTGACGTTGCGGCATCATCTGCTTCGTCTTTTTTTCCTCTACCCATCCACCTCGCTGAAGCTAAGGCTGCGGCTTCTGTTACTCTTACTAACTCCATTGATAAACTTCGTTCCATCAATAATTCCTCCCGTGTTACATTGCCATGCATTATTCTTATTTAGTATAACACAAAAATAAATTATTGTAACACATTTAACATAGATAGAAACTTACTTACGAGTTTTCAAGTTGTTCCTCTTCTTCAGCCGTTAGTTGTTCTCTCCAAATGGTAGCACCAATTCCTTCAAGCTTTGCCTCTAAATCACTATAACCTCTGTCAACATGTTCAAGCCCAGTAATTTCAGTAACTCCTTCAGCCATTAAACCAGCTATCACTAAAGCCGCTCCAGCCCTTAAATCACTTGCCTTCACTTTCGCTCCTTGCAATTGAACTGTGCCATTCACAATAGCAGAACGCCCTTCTACTTTTATATTGGCGTTCATTCTTCTAAGTTCATCGATATGCTTGAACCGAGCCGAATAAATTGTATCTGTCACAATCGAAGACCCTTTTGCTCTAGTTAAAAGAGAAGTAAAGGGTTGTTGTAAATCCGTAGCAAATCCAGGGTAAACCAATGTTTTAATATCTACAGCCTTCAATTCCTCTGACTTCCCAATAAAGATTTGATCATCTCCCGCATCTACGGGAACTCCCATTTCTCGGAGCTTTGCTGTCAAGGATTCCATATGGTATGGAATGACATTGTCAATTAAGATTCCTTCTCCAACGGCAGCTGCTAATATCATGAAGGTGCCTGCCTCAATCCGGTCAGGGATGATAGTATGGCGACATCCGCTCAAATGTTCAACACCATCAATTCGGATAACATCTGTACCCGCTCCCTTGATTTTTGCCCCCATATTCGTAAGGAGAGTAGCGACATCGATAATTTCAGGTTCTTTTGCTGCATTTTCTATAATGGTTTGACCTTTTGCTCTGACAGCCGCTAACATTATATTAATCGTAGCTCCTACACTAACAACATCTAAATAAATACGTGCTCCTCTTAGTTCATCTGCACGAAGATAAATCGCTCCTTGCTCATTGGTGACTTCTGCACCTAACGCTTCAAAACCTTTTATATGCTGATCGATTGGGCGGGGACCTAAATGACACCCACCAGGAAGGCCAATGACGGCTTTTTTAAACTTTCCTAGCATCGCTCCCATTAAATAATAAGAAGCACGAAGCTTTTTCACTCTGCCACTAGGAAGTGGCATCGAAGTCATATCATCCGTATTCACTGTCATCGTCCCAGAATCAAGCTCAACACTTCCACCGATTTCTTCTAGCAAGCCTTTAAGCATATAAACATCTGATATATCAGGCAAACCTTCAATTGTCACCGGAGAGTCGGCTAAAATCGTGGCTGGAATTAAGGCAACAGCACTGTTTTTGGCACCACTTATTTTAACAGCGCCTTTTAGTGGGTAGCCTCCTGCAATTTTTAGCTTTTCCATATTTGACTCCCTTCCATATTCCTATGATGATCATTTTATACCTTGTCGTTTTCAGATCATTATGAAAATATATTCTAAGAAGGATTTAACAAGGTGTTCGTTCATAATATACGAATAAAGAAATTGTAATATTTTCTAGTTTATACAAAAATAAAGAAAAGAATAAACACATTACAAATGTCTAAAAATTAAAATTTTATCGACTTAGCGATTATTCCAGTCTTTAAGGAAAGCGTCAATTCCTTTATCTGTTAATGGGTGTTTAAATAATTGCGACAATACGTTAAATGGAACCGTTGAAATATGAGCTCCTCTAAGAGCTGCTCCTGAAACATGCTGCGGATGGCGAATCGACGCTGCAATAATTTCCGTTTCAATATTGTGAATTGAAAATATATCAGCTATCTCTGCAATGAGTTGTAAACCATCCTGACCGATATCATCCAAACGCCCTAAAAATGGCGAAACATACGTAGCACCCGCTCTTGCCGCTAAAAGTGCTTGATTTGCACTAAATACAAGGGTTACATTCGTTTTAATTCCTTCTTTACTAAAAACAGAAACAGCTTTCAACCCTTCTGGTGTCATCGGAACTTTTACGGTTATATTCTTCGCAATTTTAGCCAGTTCTCTACCTTCTTCTATCATCCCTTCAGCATCTAAAGCAATAACTTCTGCTGAAATTGAACCTGGCACTAATTCCGCTATTTCTTTTAAGCGATCATGAAAGGATACCCCTTTTTCTTTCGCAACTAATGATGGGTTGGTTGTTACCCCAGACAAAACCCCCCATTTAAACGCTTCATGAATTTCTTCCATGTTAGCCGTATCAATAAAAAATTTCATTATATCCATTCTCCAATTCGTCATTTTTTGTAAAGCGCTTACTTAAAACCCGAAAAAATCCATTAAATGAAATACATTCAAAAAAAACGAGAATACATGGAAACCGCCTTATAATAAGGCGGCCTCTACTCTTGTTGTATCCAATTAATTGTATTCTCTAGCTATCAGACAAAGCTAATATTCCTCATATTAGTCAACTTATACTAGAGAACTAGTAAAAACTATGGCTTTCTTTCACACTTCACAACCTCTTAACAAGGTCTAATTATGCTCTATTAGATGAACCAAATTCTTTCATTTTACCGATAACAGTCTCTTTTATTGCTTCACGAGCTGGTCCCATATATTTACGTGGATCGTAAACTTCTGTATCCGCCGCTAGTACTTCGCGTACTCGTTTTGCTGAAGCAATTTGATTTTCAGTATTTACATTAATCTTCGCTGTTCCGAAAGAAATAGCTTTTTGAATATCAGCTGTTGGAATTCCAGTACCACCATGTAAGACTAGAGGTACACCTGTAGCTGATCCGATTTCTTCCATTTCTTTAAATCCAAGATTTGGTTCTCCTTTGTAAGGACCATGAACGGAACCTAGTGCTGGTGCCAACGTATCGATACCTGTACGTTCAACTAGCTCCTTACACTCGGCAGGGTCTGCGTATATAACACCATCTGCTACTACGTCATCCTCTTGTCCACCTACTGTTCCTAACTCTGCTTCTACAGAAACACCTTTAGAATGGGCATACTCAACTACTTTAGAAGTCGTTTGAATATTCTCATCAAAAGGGTGGTGGGAAGCATCAATCATAACAGATGTAAAACCAGCATCAATTGCTTCTTTACACTTGTCGAAGCTTGATCCGTGGTCAAGGTGAATAGCCACAGGTACAGTAATACTTAAATCTTCCATTAATCCTTCTACCATTTTCACAACTGTTTTAAATCCACTCATGTAACGTGCAGCACCTTCAGAAACTCCAAGGATAACTGGAGATTTCTCTTCTTCTGCCGCTTGCAGAATAGCTTGAGTAAACTCAAGATTATTTAAATTAAATTGTCCTACAGCGTAGCCTTCTGCTTTTGCTTTGTTTAGCATTTCAGTCATTGACACTAAAGGCATCTTATTTTCCTCCTTAGTATTATCAAGAGACGAAACAGGTGAAGTAAAAAAACATCGTTTCAACTTATTATTCGTTTCTTGAAAGGAATTCATTAGTATGATACCAAATTCACAAGTGTTTTACCAATGACTTATGTTACTTGTTAAAAAATATATAATTTTATATCTTTTGAATATTCCTCTCTATTCCTACCACTCAAAAGATGTAAACGCTTCCCTCTATTAACTGACTTCTTTTTTGTTTTTTGCTTAACCTTTTGAAGGCGAAGCGGCATACTTTTCTACAGCTTGACGAATTTCATCAATATCAAATGGTTTGGCAAAATGGGTGATTGCTCCCAAATCCTTTGCTTCTTGAATCATATCTAATTCCCCATATGCCGTCATAATGATTACACGTATATCTTTTTCTTTCTTTTTCATTCGTTTAAGTATTTCAATTCCATCCATACCTGGTATTTTCATATCTAATAACACAAGGTCAAAGGAATGCTTATCAACAAAATCAAGCGCTTGAATTCCATTAGCAGCTTGAAATGTTTGATAACCCTCTTTTTGAAGAACTTCATTTAGAAGAATACGAATTCCAAATTGATCGTCTACAATGAGAATTTTTTCTTTCATCAGGTCACCTCTTTCAACGTAATCGATCGATATTGCTCCATTCTTAAGTACAATTCTATTCTACCGCTTCTAATTCCTTCTTTTTTGCGAGAATCGTTTCCAATCAATTATAATAGGGATGAATATGTTTGTCGAAGTTGTGAAAGGAGGGCTGAAAATGATGAAAATGTTTTCAACTCAACTAAACGGTTTATTCAATCGCATTTCCTCCAAAGGAGAATTCTTAATTGAAGATGGCGCAAGGCTTCTTGCTCAAGCAACAGTAGGGGAAGGGCGAACCTTTTTGAAGGGATTTGCAGAGTTAGAAGGGGTTGTTCTGGAAGCCACCTCCGGAGCTGAGCCATTAAAAGGAGCTTATCCACTTAAGAATATAGATGAATTGACATCAGCCGATCGGGTATTGTTATTTTCTAGATTCTCTAATGATCAAGATGCTGTTAAACTTGCTTACGCTTTACAAGATCGAGGTGTTGAATTTGTTGCGGTATCTGGCAAAGTAGAAGGAGAGGAAACGTTACAAAACCTTGCAACAATCCATATTGATACGATGCTGACAAAAGGTCTCCTACCGGATGAAAGTGGGAATCGTATTGGTTTTCCTTCAAGTATGGCTGGGTTATATATCTATTTTGCACTAAAGTTTACTCTTGACGAAATGGTAGAAGAATACTTAGAACTAGATTAATTCCTAGGAAACAAAAGAGCCCTTTCTCATGAAGAGATCGGGCTTTTGTTTTGAACGTAGCATTTAATTGTCATGATGCAGATCTAACCTGCTATTTCATATAGGAAAAACTTATTGATTGACTGTCATACATGCACCTACAAAGTCACGGAATAGCGGTTGAGGCTTAGTTGGGCGCGATGTAAATTCTGGATGGAACTGCGAAGCGACAAACCAAGGATGGTCTTCAAGTTCAATAATTTCTACTAATCGACCATCTGGACTCGTACCTGAGAAGATAAATCCTGATTGCTCCATTTTTTCACGGTAATAATTATTAAATTCATAACGATGACGGTGGCGCTCATATATCACTTCATCGCCGTATGCTTGTTGCGCTTTTGAACCTTCCGTTAACTTACATGGGTATAGACCTAGTCGCAATGTTCCCCCTAAATCTTCTACATCCTTCTGTTCAGGAAGTAAGTCGATAACAGGATAAAGTGTGTCAGGGTTCAACTCTGCAGAATGAGCTCCTTTCAGTCCAACAACATTACGAGCAAACTCAACAGATGCAAGCTGCATACCTAAGCAAATTCCAAGGAAAGGAACTTTATTTTCACGTGCATATTTTGTAGCAACGATTTTCCCTTCTACTCCTCTGTCACCAAAGCCTCCTGGCACTAGAATACCATCGACATCAGATAACTCCTCAGTAACATTTTCCTCCGTTATAAGCTCGGAGTTCAACCACTTTACTTGCACGTCTGTATCAAAATTATACCCTGCATGCTTTAATGCCTCTACAACTGAAATATAGGCATCTTGTAACTCTACATACTTACCTACTAGGGCAATGGTTCTTTTATGGGCAAGATTACGAACCTTATTAACTAAACCGTTCCATTCTGTCATATCCGGCTCATTAGTTTTTAATTTCAAATGATCACAAACGATTTGGTCAAGGTGCTGATCTTGTAAGGCAAGTGGTACAGCGTATAATGTATCGGCATCTAATGCTTCAATTACTGCTTTTGAATCAATGTCGCAAAATAACGCAATCTTATCCTTCATATCTTGAGATATTGGCATTTCTGTACGAACGACTATAACATTAGGCTGAATGCCTAAGCTACGTAATTCCTTCACGCTATGTTGAGTTGGTTTTGTTTTCATTTCACCTGCTGCTTTAATGAATGGTACGAGTGTACAATGTAGATACATGACGTTGTCACGACCAATATCACTCTTTATTTGACGAATGGCTTCAAGGAATGGAAGTGACTCAATATCCCCTACAGTTCCACCAATCTCGGTAATCACCACATCGGCGTTAGTCTCACGCCCTGCACGGAATACACGTTCTTTAATTTCGTTTGTAATATGTGGAATAACTTGTACCGTTCCTCCTAAATAATCACCACGGCGCTCTTTACGAAGAACAGTGGAATATATCTTTCCTGTTGTTACGTTGCTATATTTCGTTAAGTTGATGTCGATAAAACGCTCATAGTGCCCTAAATCTAAGTCTGTTTCTGCACCATCCCCTGTAACAAAGACTTCTCCGTGCTGATATGGACTCATTGTCCCTGGGTCGACGTTTATATACGGATCAAATTTTTGAATCGTTACTTTTAATCCACGGTTTTTCAATAGTCTACCTAATGAAGCAGCTGTAATCCCTTTACCTAGTGAGGAAACAACCCCACCGGTTACAAAAATATACTTTGTCATCAATCTTTCCCCTTTCAAAATAAACCTACATTAATTGTAATGTAGCTAATTATTCAATAGTTTACCCAAGGGTGAAAAATAAAAAAGCGCCCCCTTAAATAATTAAGGGAGCGCTGGTCATTTATTTACCGTCCTTTTTTAAGGAGCCCAAAAGTAATAGTACAACCCGATTGAAAAGATGTCAAGAAGTGAATGCTTTATTCATCATCTTCTTCATCATCAAAGTCTTCTTCTTCACCTTCGATAATTGCGTCACCTTCAAAATCATCGTCATCGTCTTCAAAATCGTCATCGTCATCATTATCTAGAAGATTTTCTTCTTCCTCGAAATCATCTAAATCATCAAAATCAAGCTCTTCTTCTTCGACGGCAATATCGTCAAATTCTTCTTCATTAACTACCTTTGCTTTTTTCTTACGAGTTTTAATGGTTGGAACCGTCTCTTCTTCTATTTGGTCAATTGGATACCACGCTCGAAGACCCCACTTATTCTCACCTAAAGCAAGGAAACGACCATCTACATTTAAGTCTGTATAAAACTGTGCTAAACGATCGTCCACTTCTGCGTCAGTTAAATCTAGCAATTCCATAAACTCTTGTAGTAGTTCACTAAACGGAATCGCTTGCTTTTTGTTTGTCAGAATATCATGAGCCAACTCAATAAAAGAAGTTTCTTTTAATTCTTCTTTTGATAAACCTTTCAGGTTCATTCTTGCACTTCCTTTCTCTATTTCATACTCTATTTAAGGAGTAGAAGGGCATAATAACACAAGCCTAAATATAACATATAACTCATTATAATCAATTACAATGAGTTTATGCTAGATTAAACTATGGTTCTTTTATTTTTTCTTTTCAGTAGAGCTTGTACTTCTTAATTTACGGGAATTTCCGCTTTTTTTTTCCCCTTTTTCCTTTCTCGATAAGCTAAATAGAAGAATAAAATAGATAATAGTAATAAAGGGATGGCACCCAATAACTGATTATAAAGATATATGCTTATATAAATAAATATGATAATGGCGACTAAAAAAATTATCGTTCGTTTCACAATATCACTTCCTATAGCTATTGTTCCACCTCTATTATCTTTTATTATAAAAGATTATGACGCAATTTAATATTAATTATATATTAAATCGCTTCCAAAATCCGCCTGAAACCAAAACTAAAGTACCAAATCAGTTCTTGTCGCTCACCTTATTATTCAGTTCAACAATAGTCCAAGTTCATTCCTAAATTTAGTCAAGACCATTTCATCTCTTTTTGTATTGCTTGTTCGACGTCAACTATTGGTACAAACTTTATATTCCTATTTATATTTTCAACATGGAAAAAGGGAGTCTTTTTCCCTACCCCTCCCCCTCATAAATAAGGAAAAAGCAAGGAAACGACTCCTTGCCTTCAATCCTTTACATATTTCGGCGGTATTGTCCACCCACTTCGTATAGAGCTTGAGTAATTCGACCTAAAGAAGCCACTTTGACCGTTTCCATTAATTCTTCAAAAATATTGCCACCGTTCATTGCAACTTGCTTAAGGGCGTATAGCTTCTGCTCTGCTTCCTCGTGATTGCGAGCCTGGAAGCTCATCAAATGATTAATTTGAGCCTCTTTTTCTTCTTTCGTTGCACGCGCAATTTCCATTGAGTTTAATTCTTCACTGGAAGGTGGATTCGGGTTTAAGTACGTATTTACACCGACAATCGGAAGTTCTCCAGAATGTTTTTGCATTTCATAATACATGGATTCTTCTTGGATTTTCCCTCGTTGATACTGAGTTTCCATTGCCCCAAGAACGCCTCCACGATCATTTATCCGTTCAAATTCTGTTAAAACAGCTTCTTCTACTAAATCGGTTAATTCCTCAATAATAAAGGAACCTTGAAGTGGATTTTCATTTTTAGATAAACCCAACTCTTTTGAAATAATCATTTGAATCGCCATTGCGCGGCGCACCGATTCCTCTGTTGGTGTTGTAATCGCTTCATCATAGGCATTAGTATGAAGCGAATTACAGTTATCTTGCAAAGCCATTAAGGCTTGGAGAGTTGTACGAATATCATTAAAATCAATCTCTTGAGCATGAAGAGAACGCCCTGATGTTTGAATATGGTATTTTAATTTTTGACTTCGCTCATTAGCACCGTACTTATCTCTCATTACCGTCGACCAAATGCGACGTGCAACACGACCAATTACACTATATTCTGGGTCGAGTCCGTTCGAGAAAAAGAAGGATAAATTCGGGGCGAAATCATCAATCTTCATCCCTCTGCTTAAATAGTATTCTACATAAGTGAATCCGTTCGCAAGTGTAAAAGCTAGCTGCGAAATTGGATTAGCTCCTGCCTCAGCTATATGATACCCAGAAATCGAAACGGAATAATAATTTCTTACTTGATGGTCGATAAAATATTGTTGAATATCACCCATCATACGCAAAGCAAATTCTGTTGAAAAAATACAGGTATTTTGCCCTTGATCTTCTTTTAGAATATCGGCTTGAACAGTACCTCTTACCACCTTTAAAGTTGCTATTCTTACTTCTTCAACTTCCGCACTCGTTAAGGCACGACCAAGCATTTCTTCCTTCATTTTTAGTTGTTGGTCAATAGCCGTATTCATATACATCGCTAAAATAATAGGTGCTGGACCATTAATGGTCATAGAGACAGAGGTAGATGGATGGCATAAATCAAAACCTTCGTATAGTTTTTTCATGTCATCCAGCGTACAAATACTCACACCACTTTCTCCGACTTTCCCATAAATATCAGGACGATAGGCAGGATCTTCACCATATAATGTGACTGAATCAAACGCTGTACTTAATCGCTTCGCATCATCATCTTTCGACAAATAATGAAAGCGCCTATTCGTTCTTTCTGGTGTACCCTCCCCTGCAAATTGACGTTTCGGGTCCTCTCCTTTACGTTTAAATGGGAATACCCCTGCAGTAAATGGAAAAATACCAGGAGCATTTTCGCGGTATACCCATTTTAGAATTTCTCCATAATCCTTATACTGAGGCAAAGAAACTTTAGGGATTTCAAGACCTGAAAGACTTTTTGTTTTAAGTTCTGTTATGATTTCTTTCCCACGAACTTTGGTTACATATTGATTTTGCTTGTAGCGGTGAACCAAGTCCTCCCACGATTGAAGGATTTTTTTGGATTGAGCTGTGAGTTTTCCTTCTATTTCTTTTTTTAACGCTGCTAACGAGGAAAGAATTTCAAGGCCTTCCCCTTTCCCTTCCAATAATTTTTCTGTGCCTTCTATTTGAAACAGTTGCCGAGCGTAATTGACTTGTTCGTCACTTTGGCGGTGATAGCCTTTTACAGTATCAGCAATCTCTCTCAAATAGTATCGACGATCTGGTGGAATAATCACGTTTTGCTTTTCAACTTGTACATCCTTTGAGAAGGTCGAAGACCAGTCTAACCCCAATTTTGTATTCATTTTTTCAACAAGGGCAGCAAATAAAGCATTCGTTCCTGGATCATTAAATTGGCTTGCAATCGTACCATAGACCGGCATTTCTTCTACCTGTTTGTCAAATAATTCATGACTGCGCTGATATTGCTTTTGAACTTGCTTCTTAGCATCTTCAGAGCCTTTTCGTTCAAATTTATTGACGACAATTAGCTCTGCAAAGTCAATCATATCTATTTTTTCAAGCTGCGAAGGTGCACCGAATTCACTCGTCATGACATACATCGAAACGTCGGAAATTTCCGTTATTTCTGCATCCCCTTGACCAATCCCACTCGTTTCAACTATAACAAGATCAAATTTAGCTGCTTTCACAACATTTATGGCATCACGAATGGCAAGGGAAAGCTCTGATTTTGATCCTCTTGTTGCAAGAGAGCGCATATAAACCCGATCACTAAAGATGGCATTCATACGAATTCTGTCACCAAGTAACGCTCCCCCTGTTTTTTGCTTCGTCGGGTCGATGGATAAAACAGCGACATTTTTATTCGGCATTTCATTTAAAAAACGTCGGATTAGCTCATCAGTAAGGGAACTTTTCCCCGCTCCTCCCGTTCCGGTTATCCCTAAAACAGGAATTTTATTTGCTAACGCTTCTACTTCTTCAAACATTTTTTCTATTGTGGCCGCTTGGCTTTTTTGATTAACACCGTTTTCCGCTAATGTAATAAGCTTGCTAACCGCCGTTATTTCTCCTGTTACTAACTTTTCTATTTCTTGATGAGCATCTTCACCAATCGTTGAATAATCACACTCTTCTAGCATGAGATTAATCATACCTTGTAGACCCATTTGTCTACCATCCTCTGGGGAAAAAATCTTAGCAATTCCGTATTCATGGAGCTCATCGATCTCCCGCGGAAGTATAACCCCCCCGCCGCCTCCATATATACGAATATGACCTGCTCCTCTTTCATTTAATAAATCATACATGTATTTAAAATATTCAACATGTCCACCTTGATACGAAGACACTGAAATTCCTTGTACATCCTCCTGAATAGCAGCATTGACAACCTCTTCAACAGAGCGGTTATGTCCAAGATGAATGACTTCAGCTCCACTAGACTGTAATATTCTTCTCATAATATTAATGGATGCATCATGACCGTCAAATAAACTTGATGCGGTAACGAAGCGAATAGCATGCTTTGGCTGATAGATTTCTATTGTGCTCACTTTCCATCCCCTGCTTTCATTTGGATTCCAGATAACAAATAATTGGTCTGTAATTCTATATACTCATCTAGTGTATAGCTCTTTTGTAAAGTCCAGCGCCTGAAAGCCCACATTTGCCCTTGAACAAAAATATTTTGTGCAAGGATATGTACTTCTTGTTGGCGGTAATCAATGTGCTCATGATCCATATAACTTTTGATTAATGCCTCCACCATGCTGACCATTTCAAGTTCTTTTTTTAGTACATAAGGAAGAGCGTCCTTTGATAGTGATTTTACTTCTTGATACATGACCAATACTTCATCCTGCATTTCGTCCATTACACGAAAGTAATGAGCAATCCCTAACTTTAAATTTTCAATCGTCCCTGCATTTACATTCATTTCTTCTAGTTTTTCTTTTACCCCATCGTAAATGCTGTCACAAACTAAATACAGGACATCCTCTTTTTGGCCAATATATTCATATAACGTTCCAATGCTAAAACCTGCTGCTTTCGCAATTTCTCTTGTCGTTGAACGGTGAAACCCTTTTTCTTTGAAAAGCGTCACCGCTCCCCTAATCATCTCGTCTCTTCGCCTTTGAATAAGCTTTTGGTCTTTAACAGAAGCGTGAACCTCCCTTTTCTTCCTCACCCTTTCTATGCCCCCTGTCATGTTTTCTCCCAATTTCCTTTATCCGCAATATAGAAAATGCCCCATTTTTGTACACATTCATCATTTTAATGCTGTAGCTACTGCCGATTGAAACAAGACAGTAGCCACTGTTTGTCTCTTAAATTTATAATTCTAAAGTTCTCTCTACTTTTTCATTAAACAAAGCATTATCCCCTTTATGCTCTGTTCCATTAGCTATAACACGTACTCACAAACTATTTCGTAATCATTCTAGAAATAACAAGTCTTTGTATTTCTTGTGTACCCTCATATATTTGCGTAATTTTTGCATCACGCATGTAACGCTCAACCGGATAATCTTTTGTGTAACCATAGCCTCCAAAAATCTGTACTGCTTCAGTCGTCACCTTCATTGCTGTATCGCCCGCTAAAAGCTTGGACATTGCAGACTCTTTTCCATATGGAAGCCCTTCTGACTCTAACCATGCCGCTTGATAGGTTAATAGTCTTGACGCTTCTATATTTGTGGCCATATCGGCAAGCTTAAAGGATACACCTTGATTCCTAGCAATAGACTTACCAAACTGCTCACGTTCCGTAGCATAGGCAATCGATGCGTCTAGAGCCCCTTGGGCAATACCAACTGCTTGTGCAGCTATGCCATTTCTGCCACCGTCCAAAGTCTTCATCGCAATTTTAAAACCATCACCTTCTGTGCCAAGTAAGTTTTCTTTCGGTACTTTACAATCTTCAAATATGATTTCAGTCGTTGGAGATGAGCGAATCCCAAGTTTTTTTTCTTTCTTCCCAACAGAAAATCCTTCAAAACCTTTTTCAATGATGAATGCGCTTGTACCACGCTGTCTCTCAGACGGGTTTGTTAAAGCAAATACAACATATGTATCCGCAATTCCGCCATTTGTAATGAAAATCTTACTACCATTTAAAATGTAATGATCCCCTTCCAAGCGTGCTGTTGTTTTCATTCCACCTGCATCTGAACCTGAGCTTGGTTCAGTTAAACCGTACCCTCCGATTTCTTTTCCTCTTGCCATCGGTTTTAAATACTTCTGTTTCTGTTCTTCTGTACCGAACTTATATATTGGCCACCCTGCTAATGACGTATGTGCAGAAAGTGTTACACCTGTAGAAGCACATACACGAGACAACTCCTCAACAGCGATGCAATATGCTAAATAATCGCTACCAATGCCACCATATTCTTCTGGCCAAGGGATTCCTGTTAATCCTAGTTCAGCCATTTTATCAAAGATTTCTCGATCAAATCTCTCTTCCTCATCACGTTCAGATGCTGAAGGAGCCACTTCATTTACCGCGAAATCTCGTACCATTTTTCGAATCATTTCATGCTCTTCTGATAAACGAAAATCCATTTTCTCTCCTCCTACTTTTCTTCATACTGGTATGTTAAGCCGATTATTTTATAAGATGTTTGCTTAATACTACACGCTGAATTTCACTTGTACCCTCATAAATCTCCGTTACTTTTGCATCACGGAATAATCGTTCTACTGGATACTCTTCTGTATAACCATAGCCGCCGAACACCTGTATTGCTTCAATTGTTGTAGCCACAGCTGTTTGAGAGGCAAATAGTTTTGCCATAGAAGCTTCTTTTCCACATGGCAAATCATTTGCACGAAGATTTGCTGCACGATAAACCAGCAGTTTGGCCCCTTCTATATTTGTGGCCATGTCGGCAAGCTTGAAACCAACACCTTGTTGCAAAGCAATTGGTTTGCCAAATTGCTTTCGTTCTTTAGCGTAGTCCACACTATGTTCATAAGCTGCTTCTGCTATTCCCAATGCTTGAGCAGCAATCCCGATTCGACCCACATCAAGGTTGGCCATTGCAATCTTAAATCCTTCTCCTTCTTGTCCGAGTAGGTTTTCCTCAGGTACGACCATATTGTCAAATGTCAGTTGTACCGTCTTAGACCCATGTAGGCCCATTTTTTCTTCATCTTTTCCAATTACAAGACCGTCTGTCCCTTTTTCTACAATGAAAGCTGAAATTCCCTTTGTTCCAAGCTCAGCGTTCGTCTTTGCAAATACGATATACGTATCCGCTTCTCCACCATTGGTAATAAATACTTTACTACCATTTAGTACATAATGTTTACCTTGCTTCACAGCTCTCGTTTTTAAGCTTCCTGCATCTGAACCAGCAGATGGCTCGGTTAAGCAAAACGCACCTAAATATTCACCAGAAGCAAGCTTAGGTACATATTTTTTCTTCTGCTCTTCATTTCCGAAATATAGAATTGGATTTGTTCCAACGGAAGTGTGGACAGAAAGAATCACTCCGATGGTAGCGCTTACTTTCGAAAGCTCATGTATAGCTAAAATATAAGAGATAAAGTCCATACCTGACCCGCCATACTCTTCTGGAATGGTTATCCCCATTAACCCAAGGTCCGCCATTTTTCCAATTAACTCTCGAGGAAACTCCCCTTCTTCCATCCTGTCTACATAGGCTGCGACTTCGCTTTGAGCAAAATCTCGTACCATCTTTCTCATCATCTCTTGTTCTTCTGTCAAGCGTAAATCCATCTGTTATCCCCCTTAGTTCGTCTATTAACGCTTCGATTGCTAATGCATATTTCTCTATCCATTAGCCGTTATCTCTCATAAGTGTAAAACCCTCTACCACTCTTTTTACCTAACCAACCCGCTTTTACATATTTTCTTAGAAGTGGACATGGACGATACTTATCATCACCAAATCCGTCATGTAACGTTTCCATAATGTACAAGCACGTATCAAGACCAATAAAGTCAGCCAACGTCAACGGACCCATTGGATGGTTCATTCCGAGCTTCATTACATCATCAATCGCTTCTTTTGTCGCAACTCCTTCGTATAATGTATAAATCGCTTCATTAATCATTGGCATTAAAATCCGATTTGAAACAAACCCTGGAAAGTCATTTACTTCAACAGGTACCTTCTGCAATGCTTTCGTCATGTCCTCCACAGCTTGATATACTTCATCATCAGTCGCCAGCCCACGGATGATTTCTACTAATTTCATTACAGGAACGGGATTCATAAAATGCATACCTATTACTTTTTCAGGACGTTCTGTCACTGCGGCTATTTCTGTAATGGGAAGTGAAGATGTATTCGTTGCTAAAATTGCCTCCTTCCCAACAATTTTATCTAGCTTTTGAAAAATTTCTTTTTTAATGTCCATACTTTCTATTGCCGCTTCAATGACAATATCCACATCACTAGCATCTTCTAATGAAGATGAAGGGGTTATATAAGAAAGAATTTTCGTTTTTTCTTCTTGTGACAGCCTTCCTTTATCAACAGATCGAGTGAGGTTTTTCGTAATGACGGCCATACCTCTTTCAATATACTCTTCCTTTAGATCATTCAATTTCACTTCAAAACCCGCTTGAGCACAAACTTGAGCAATACCCGAGCCCATTTGCCCTGCACCGATGACCATTACTTTTTTTATATTCATACCATTTCCCCCTTAATTCTGACCATTTATCGGTAGTGCCCCCCTACCTTTGCGTTTTCATTATTTAGACTTCGGTACCTCAATCATGATGGCATCACCTTGCCCAGTTCCAGAGCAAATAGACGCAACACCAAGTCCACCACCACGGCGCTTTAGTTCATATGCTAGTGTTAAAATAATTCTTGCTCCACTAGCTCCAATTGGGTGTCCTAGCGCAACAGCACCTCCGTTGACATTAATTTTCTCTTCATGAAGATTCGCTATTTTACCACTTGTAAGTGCTACTGCAGCAAATGCTTCGTTAATTTCAAATAAATCAATTTCATCAACTGTTTTCCCCGTTTTCTTTAGGAGTTTGTTAATAACAAGACCTGGTGTTTCCGGGAAGTCTTGAGCATCTACAGCAACGGTAGCATGGCCTATCACAACAGCAAGTGGTGTTTTATCTTCTTTTTTAGCTCGTTCTTCACTCATCAGAACAAGGGCTGCTGCTCCATCATTGACTCCAGGTGCATTTCCTGCTGTAATGGATCCATCATGTTCAAACACCGGGTTCAACTTTTGTAGGCGTTCCATAGTCGTATCCTTCCTCGGTGCTTCATCATGCTTTACAATGAGTGGATCCCCTTTCCGTTGTGGTATTTCTACAGGAACCACTTCCTCTGCAAAGACCCCCTTCTCCGTAGCTTCAATTGCACGGTGGTGACTTCTTAATGCCCATTTATCTTGTTCTTCGCGTGATATCTCAAACTTTTTTGCTGTACGGTTTCCATAGATGCCCATATGAACACCTTCAAAGCAACATATCAAACCATCGTGAAGCATTAAATCTTTTACCTGACTATCACCCATCCTTAGTCCCCAGCGAGCTTTTGGAAGAACATAGGGCGCATTCGACATTGATTCCATACCCCCAGCTAGGATAATTTCCTCATCTCCTGCACGAATAATTTGGTCCGCAAGTGTGACACTCCTCATACCAGATGCACATACTTTATTAATTGTTTCAGTTTGAACGTCCCACGGTATTCCGGCATGGCGTGCAGCCTGACGAGAAGGAATCTGTCCCTGTCCCCCTTGAAGCACAGTACCAAAAATTACTTCACCAACCTCTTCTCCTTCAACATTTGACCGCTTTAATGCTTCTTTCATCGCAATACCGCCAAGTTCAGCTGCTGTTAAAGAACTTAGTTCTCCACCAAACTTACCAAAAGGTGTTCTTGCACCGTCTAAAATAACTGTTTTCCCCATTTTCATTCCTCCTTTTAATTCGTAAACGCTTTCATAAATTACCGACTGAACGCTCGCTCACTTTATTCTCAGAAAGACGGGGCGCTTTGCCCCAATAAATTCCTTATTATCTCTTTTATTATAAAAAAGAATCATAAAAAATTATATATTTTTTGCTAAAAATTCTAAATTTTTATATATATCTGCCTATTTATTTGTTGTTGCCACAGCTTTATAAGCTAGACAGATCAGCGGTTAAACACAACAATAGCAAATACAAAGAACCTGTCACCTATTTCTATTAAAACGCCGATGCCCGTTATGAGCGGGAGTCCCGATTTAGTTAACAGGCAACAGCGAGTATCACGATATTATTAAATAATGAAGTTAGTGCAGAGCACCTTCGTTACTTCCGTAAACAGCTTTTTCAAGAAGTTCCGCAACATCGTAGGTAGAGATGTTTTCCTCAACTTCCTTCGCTTTCGTTCCATCTGAAAGCATTGTTAAACAATAAGGACATCCCGAAGAAATGACAGATGGTTCCACCTCTAACGCTTGCTCCGTTCGGGCAACATTAACGCGGTGTCCAGTATCTTCTTCCATCCACATTAATCCACCACCAGCTCCACAGCACATCCCCTTCTCACGGTTACGTTCCATTTCCACTAGTTCCACACCTGGAATGGCTTGAAGAATTTCCCGAGGAGGTGAATAAACTTCATTATATCTTCCAAGATAACAAGAATCGTGGAACGTTATCTTTTCATTCACTTCATATTGAGGGGTTAACTTCCCTTCCTTCACTAATTTAGCAAGAAGCTCAGTATGGTGATAGACCTCTGCTTCAAACCCAAAGTCAGGGTATTCATTTTTAAAGATGTTATAGGCATGTGGGTCAATGGTAATTATTTTATTAACTTCATTTTTCTCAAACTCTTTTATATTTGCGGTAGCAAGCTCTTGAAATAAAAATTCATTTCCTAGACGTCTAGGTGTATCACCAGAGTTTTTCTCCTTATTCCCTAAGATAGCGAACTTAATACCTGCCTCATTCAGTAGCTTTGCAAACGAAAGTGCAATTTTTTGACTTCGGTTATCAAAAGCGCCCATTGAACCGACCCAAAATAAGTATTCAAAGCTCTCACCTTGTTTTTTAAGTTCTTTCACAGTCGGAATGACAACATCTTCGCGTGCGTCTCTCCAATTTTCTTTCTCTTTTCGATTTAATCCCCAAGGATTTCCTTGACGCTCAATATTCTGCATAGCACGTTGTGCGTCAGCATCCATTTTTCCTTCAGTTAAAACAAGATAGCGACGAAGGTCAATAATTTTATCGACATGTTCATTCATTACCGGACATTGATCTTCACAATTACGGCAAGTTGTACAAGCCCAAATCTCTTCTTCAGTAATGACATCTCCAATTAAACTTGGACTATATGCCAACCCTGCAGCTGCCTCTTCCGCCCCTTGAGAACTACTCGCTAAAGCAATTTGATTTCCTTTTGTATTAGAAAATGCGAAGGTTGGAACCCAAGGCTGTTTAGATGTCACTGCTGCCCCATGATTCGTAAGATGATCACGTAATTTCACAATTAAATCCATCGGCGATAGCATTTTCCCTGTCCCAGTTGCTGGGCACATGTTCGTACAGCGACCACATTCAACACATGCATAAAAATCAATCATTTGATGCTGTGTAAATTCTTCTATTTTTCCTACTCCAAATGTTTCTTGTGTCTCATCTTCAAAATCAATTTTACTTAGTTTACCAGGGTTATCTAAGCGGTTATAATACACGTTTGCAGGCCCAGCAATTAAATGAGCATGCTTGGATTGTGGAACATAAACTAAGAAGGCTAATAAGAACAGTAAGTGAACCCACCAGGCAATGTAAAAGATAACGATTGCTCCTGTTTCCCCTAACCATCCTGTTCCAGCAGCAATAGCTGAAGCAATTGGCTCAGACCAAGTTAGTTCTTCCCCATGCCAGATTAACCCCATTCCATTTCCAATTAGAACAGATAACATTAACCCTCCGATAAAAATGAGGACAAGTCCACTTTTTAATCCACGCTTTAAACGTACTAGCTTTTCAATATAACGACGATAAAACGCCCAAATTACAGCAATTAAGATCGTAAGTGTTACAATTTCTTGAAAGAAAGTGAAGCCTGGGTATAAAGGACCTAGCGGAAGGTGAGACCCAGGAGCTAACCCTTTCCAAATGAAATCGATCGCACCGAATTGTACTAATATAAAACCATAAAAGAACATGACATGAATAATGCCACTTTTCTTATCCTTCAATAGTTTTTTCTGTCCAAATACATTTACCCAAATTTTATTTAAGCGCTCTTTAATATTCTGTTCGAATTCTACTTTCTTACCTAGCTTAATGAACGCTATTCTCGTTTTCACAACATATACAAATAAACTAACGGCGTAAGCGGTTACAAATAAAAACGCAAGCCAGTTTACAATGAGTAATATATTCATTTAGCACTCTCCCCCTTTAAAGGTTTCATAACCTTTCCCCCTTTGTTGTATAAACTTTTACAAACATTAAAATTTTCAGAATGTTCCTTAGTTCCATTATATAATGAATGAGCATTCAGTCAATATGTTTTATGCTTTTCCTTATTTTTTCTTTCAACAAACACATAGTTTACAATCAATTTCTTTAAGTAATCTTAAATGTGGGCATACTAAGCGATATTTAGTAAGAAAGAGGGAATTATTATGTGGTGGGTACTGATACTTTTCATCCTATTAATACTTGGAATATGGATCATCGTTGATTTTTCATTAGGTAAGTACTTTTATGAAAAGAACAAAAAAAAGCGCACTTACTCAAAACGAAAGAGTAATATTCAATTTTTCGCGAGTGGCCCTGAGCTCTTCAAGCAAATGTTGGCTGATTTCGAACAGGCAAACAAAAGTATCCATACATTGTTTTTCATTGTAGAAAATGATTCCTTTAGCCAGGAATTTTTTAACTTATTAGAAAAGAAAGCTTCTGAAGGGGTAACTGTACGCTTAATGATGGACAGATTAGGGAGCTATAAAATAAAAAGAAACATCATAGATCGTCTCAAATCAAAAGGAGTGCAGGTTCAATTCTCTTTAACACCAAAGCTCCCCTTTCTACTTTTTTCTATTCAAAAGCGGAATCACCGAAAAATAACGGTAATTGATGGGGAAATCTCCTATATTGGCGGCTTTAATGTTGGAAAAGAGTATATTGATGAGGGAAAAGAAAAGCTTTGCCCTTGGCGAGATTATCACCTCCGTATAACAGGGGAAGGAACGAAAGACCTACAAACTGAATTTCTTATCGATTGGGGGAATACAGCTCTCTTTCAGGATTCCTCTCTATTCCCTCCTCTTAATAAAGGAGCAAGTACGCACCAACTTTTCCCAAGTGAAGGTGTCAATATAGAAATCTTTTATAAGAATCTTATTGAAAATGCACAACATACTTTAATCATCGGTTCCCCCTACTTTATCCCTTCTAAAGTATTAGAGGAGGCTTTATATTCAGCTTTAAACCGTGGCGTAAAACTATCTATTCTTGTTCCTTATGAACCTGATCATCCACTTGTTAAAGAGGCATCATTTAGGTTTTTCCGTAAGCTTCTCCCGCTCGGTGCGCAGGTTCATCAGTATAAAAATGGCTTTTTTCACGGAAAAGTAATCATTGTTGATCATATTATAGCTGATTTAGGAACAGTTAATTTTGATAAACGAAGTTTCTTTATAAACCTTGAAATGATGAATTTAGTGTTTGATCCTACTGTTATCTCTACCGTCATGAAAACAGTTGAAATTGATATGAAGAAGTCACATCTATTGACTTTGGATGAATTAAAGCACGTCGGACTGTGGATTCGTTTTAAAGAGCAGATAGCTCATATCATGTCTGATTTATTATAGTATCTTTTGTAGTACTCATCTCTAACTCAAAGCATAATGAAAATAAAAGTGGAGGACCTAGTTCTTTCCAAATAGAAGATCATTTTTTAGCTACTACCCTAGCTTTATTAACAATAAAGAGCAATTCTTCATTCAAAACCTTATGTAAGAAGAATATCGACAAGAGCAAATTCCTTTATGAAGGTTTTTAGCACGTGGAATGATAGAGTGACGGGATGTGGAAAAATGCTAAAGGAAAAAGCAGAGTAGCTCTTTTAGAAGCAATACTCTGCTATTCCTTTCCCTATCCGATTAGATACTACAACAAATTTCGTCCATTCAACTAAGTAAAGTTTGAACATACTCATAGGCTTTGAAGCCCAAGTATACACCCACGATCCCCATAACCCCTGCTAAAGCAGGAGGAGCAGGAATTGGGAGCTTTAATAAAGCAAAAATAAACCCTACAATAAAGCCTGTCACTATAGCGAGTAGTATTACTTTCATTTTGTAGCCTCCATCACTTCGATTAAAATTAGCATTTCCTAATTTCACATCTATTATGATGTACAAAGTGTCAGGTTCAATTTATCCTTTATAGTTCCTTCCGTTATAGAAAGCACTTATTTTTCAATACTCTTATAGGTAGGACCCCCATTTTTGAATACTCACTAATGGGGTTCGTTTGTTGCAGTACTATACCTATTGCCACTCCCCCACTTGCGTTACAACGGTGGAAGCAGTCAAAACCCAATTTTGTTACTAATGAATAAAGGAACGCATTATCCTCTACTTTATCCAACTAATTGAATCACAATATAAACCGTTTTAAGAGTTTCATTACATTTTTTCTGGAGCTGAAACACCAATTAATGCCAATGAATTTTGTAAAGTAATTTGAACTGCGCTTATTAAGCTTAAACGAGCTTGTGTAAGGTCTAGATTCTTATCATCTAACACTTTCGCAGCATTATAAAAGCTATGGAAGGCAGATGAAAGCTCATTAACATAAGTTGCAATACGATGCGGTGTACGTTTTAATGCGGCGTCAGCAACAACGACAGGAAAATCACCTAGCTTCTTCAGTAGGTCCACTTCTTTTTCCTTACTTAGCAGCGAAAAGTCCGCTTTCCCTTCTACTTCTATGCCTTGTTCCTTTGCTTGACGTATAATCGAACAAATACGAGCGTGAGCATATTGAGCATAATAAACAGGGTTTTCATTCGATTGTGAAACGGCTAAATCCAGATCAAAATCCATATGTGTATCGCCACTTCTCATGGCAAAGAAATACCGAACCGCATCTAAACCAACTTCATCCACCAATTCACGCATCGTAACGGCTTTTCCTGTCCGTTTGCTCATTTTCATTTTTTCACCATTTTTATAAAGGTGAACAAGCTGAATAATTTCCACTTCAAGTTTCTCTGGGTTAAAGCCTAAAGCTTCAACAGCAGCCTTCATTCGTGGAATATAACCGTGG
Organism: Bacillus spongiae; assembly: GCF_037120725.1. Taxonomy (NCBI): domain Bacteria; kingdom Bacillati; phylum Bacillota; class Bacilli; order Caryophanales; family Bacillaceae; genus Bacillus; species Bacillus spongiae. The sequence goes on along the minus strand of NZ_JBBAXC010000019.1, from coordinate 13,422 downwards.
TGGTCTGCTCCCCAAATATTAATTAATATGTCATGACCTCGCTCAAATTTGTCTTGATGATACGAAATATCAGGTGTTAAATACGTATACGACCCATCGTTTTTAATTAACACTCGATTCTTATCATCCCCAAATTCGGTGGAGCGGAACCAAGTTGCCCCATCCTCTTCATACACATGTCCATTTTCTGATATCGTCTTTAGTGCATTATCGATTTTACCGTTGTTATATAAAGACGTTTCTGAATACCAAACATTAAATGGCACACGGAAGGTTTCTAGATCTTTTTTTAATTTTGCCATCTCATATTTCAGCCCGTAGGATCGAAAGAAGTCATAACGTTCTTTTTCATCAACTTGAACATATTTATCATCAAATTCCTTCGCCAACTCTTCGCCCATTCCAATGATGTCTGCTCCGTGGTAGCCATCTTCTGGCATCTCTTTATCGTGACCAAGCGCTTGAAAATAACGCGCTTCTACCGACATGGCCAAATTGTGAATTTGATTCCCTGCATCATTAATATAATATTCACGTGTCACATCATAACCCGCTTTTTCTAATACATTACATAAGGAATCTCCGACAGCTGCTCCACGCGCATGCCCTAGGTGAAGGTCTCCAGTTGGATTTGCTGATACGAACTCAACATTAATCTTCTCGCCTTTTCCAGCAGTGGATTCACCATAGCGTTCTTTTTTCTCTAGAATAGTTGGAATGAGCTCTGTTAAATAATGATTGTTCATATGGAAGTTAATAAATCCAGGTCCAGCAATTTCAATGCTTTCAATTGACGCTTTTGTTTTATCAAAGTGAGTAATGATGTCTTCCGCAATCATTCTCGGTGCTTTCTTCGCAATACGAGCTAATTGCATAGCCATATTGGTAGAATAGTCACCATGTGCCTTTTCTTTTGGTGCTTCTAAAATCACATTTGGAATTTGGTCTTCAGATGCGAGACCTGATTTTAAAACCGCTTCTTTAATTTCTATCTTTAGCTTCTTTTGTACTTGTTCAACAATATTCACGCTTCCAAATCCTCCTTATATGTAATGTTCATTTTATACGTTCCGACCACACTTCCCTGCATCGATAGGTCATATATTAACAAGATTTCTCCCTCTGTATCAGAAAGCATAGTATGTGAGAGTTTTTTAGTTGTTGTTTGCAATAAAAAGGTTCCGTGAGCACTTTCGTAAGAACCATTCATCTTAGTCCTTAAATCAAAAGCCAACCTCATCTTTAATGCACCGCTTCTCATAATTAAACCAGTTGTCTCTTTCACCTTCACAATGGTCTTAACGGTTCCTTCCTCTAATACTTCGTCATACTTTAGAAAATAGGCACCTGCTTTTTGATAGTACCGTCCAAACGTAGTGAACGAAATGGTTTCCTTCTCACCTTCTTGGCTAATACTTGTCGTTAGGTGAATTTTGACAGGAGTGTAATCGCGCTTATGTTCTGTCAATGAATTCACCTCCTTTTAATAGTTTTATCCTTATAACTAATTAAGTATAAAAAGGTTTAACGAAAAATGCAATCATTCCCGAAATTGTCTTCTTGGGAAAAACATAGTCCACCTATAGATGGTAGTATGCTTGTGCAAAAAAAGGAATATTTCCTCACAATATTTGTATCATTTGTGAAGTAAACACAAAAAAGGAGAAAAATTAATTAGCAAAAAGGGAGCACACTAATAGTAGTTGCTCCCTTTTTTTGTTCAGGATTACATCCATCCTAAAATCATTTCTCTAATTAATTTACTAGCGGTGTTCGCCGTTTGCTCAGAATGATCATATATTGGTGCAACCTCGACCAAATCACAACCAACAACCTCAATATTTGATTGAGCAATGGCGTGAATGGAAGCCAGTAGTTCCTTAGACGTAATTCCTCCACAATCAACTGTACCAGTCCCTGGTGCATGTGCTGGATCCAGTACATCAATATCAATTGTCACATAAACTGGACGACCGGCGAGCGTTGGCAATATTTCTTTTAATGGCTCCAGTACTTCGAATTTCGAGATATGCATTCCATTGTCTTTTGCCCACTGAAACTCTTCCTTCATTCCAGAGCGAATGCCAAAAGAGTATACATTGTTCGGACCAATATGCTCGGCAATTTTACGGATAGGTGTAGAATGTGATAGTGGTTCCCCTTCATACTCCTCTCGTAAATCGGTATGAGCATCCATATGGATAATCGCAAGATCCGGATATTTTTTAGCCATTGCTTTCATGACTGGCCACGAAACTAAATGTTCTCCACCCATACCAAGTGGAATTTTTCCGTCTGCTAATAAGGTGTCAATATATTCTTCAATTAACACAATGCTACGTTGTGGATTACCAAATGGAAGTGGGATATCTCCCGCATCGTAATATTTTACTTCTTGTAATTCACGATCTACGTAAGGACTGTATTCTTCTAATCCAATCGAAACCTCTCGAATACGAGCTGGACCAAATCTAGATCCAGGGCGATAGCTAACAGTCCAATCCATTGGCATGCCATATAGTACCACTGAACTCTCCTCATAAGAGGGGTGACTATTGATAAACACATTACCCGAATATGCTTCATCAAATCGCATTATTATACACCTTCTTTTCTATTCTGTTAGGTCTTTTACGAATTTAGGCAGGACAAAGGCTGCCGAGTGTAATTCTTTCGTGTAATATTTCGTATCTATTTCATGGAAACGTTCAGCATCGACTTGAAGAGGGTCATGCTGTTTAGACCCTAATGTGAATGTCCACAACCCACTTGGATATGTTGGAATATTAGCTGTATACAGCTTCGTAATCGGAAAGATTTCTTTAACATCTCGTTGTACTGTCTGAATTAAATCGGCTTTAAACCATGGGTTATCCGTCTGTGCAACGAAAATTCCATCTTCTTTTAATGCTTTTGAAATGCCGGCATAAAACCCTTTAGAAAATAAATTAACAGCTGGACCAACCGGTTCAGTTGAATCAACCATAATCACGTCGTATTCATTTTCACTTTGTGCTATGTGCATAAAGCCATCATCTACCTTTACTTCAACGCGTTCATTTTCTAACTCCCCAGCAATTTCTGGTAAATATCGCTTGGAGTATTCAATGACTTTTCCATCAATTTCAACGAGTACTGCTTTTTTGACACTTGGGTGCTTTAACACTTCCCTAATAACCCCGCCGTCTCCGCCGCCTACGACTAACACTTTTTCTGGGTTTGGATGAGTAAACAGCGGAACGTGTGCTACCATTTCATGATAAACAAACTCATCTTTTTGAGAGGTCATAACCATCCCATCAAGAAAAAGCATGTTCCCCCATTCTGCCGTTTCCGCCATTTCTAGCTTTTGAAAGTCCGTTTGCTCTGTATGTAAAGTACGATTAATTTTCATCGTTATTCCGAAATTTTCTGTTTGTTTTTCAGTAAACCAAAATCCAGCCATTTTTCATCTTCCTTTCTCATTGAACTGTTTATTTTCTGTATTTAGTAGGAAATCACCTTTATCCTTCCCTAATAATCTAAATGCAAACATCAGAAAAAGTATAATCGAATCTAGCAAAATTACAAGCAAAATTTTAAACTTCTTGAAGTTTAAAACCGTGCTTGAAGCATCATAATAATACAATGATGGAACTCTACTATTCACAGAAGGTGTGACAAATATGGAGCTAATAACGAATAAAAGGTTTAAAAGAACAATAAAGTATGTTAGAGCTTTTGTCATGATTGGTATGATTATCACCTCTTTGGTATTGTCTGCCTTCATTGGTGTATTACTATACGCCAAAATAAAAGGAAAGCCTCCCCTAGCCGTTCCTCAATCCACACTCTATTACTCTGCCGATGGTGAAGTAATTGGAGAAAGTCATAATGGCGAAAAACGCTACTGGGTATCATTAGATGATATTACTCCCGCTTTGATTCAGTCGACCATTTCTATTGAAGATAAGAGTTTTTTTGATCACAATGGGTTTGACTATCGGCGAATTGCAGGAGCAGCTATCGCTGATATGAAAGCAATGGCAAAGGTTCAAGGAGCAAGTACGATTACTCAGCAATACGCTCGTAACCTCTTTTTAAGCCATGACAAAACGTGGCAACGCAAGCTGAAAGAAGCAGCTCTTACAATTCGAATAGAAATGTATTATAGTAAATCCGACATTTTAGAAGGGTACTTAAATACAATCTACTATGGTCATGGTGCTTATGGTATAGAAGCGGCAAGTCAATTTTATTTTGGGACAGAAGCCAATGAACTTTCTCTTGCTCAAGCTGCGATGCTAGCAGGCCTGCCAAAGGCTCCCAATCATTATTCCCCTCTAGTAAATGAAGAAAAAGCGAAAGAAAGACAGGAAATCGTTTTAGCAGAATTAGAAGAAGACGACATCATTACAAAGGAAGAACAGCTTCAAGCAAAAAATGAAAAACTAGTGTATGTTGGTCAACATGCTCATAATGTGAAAGAGAATTATGGATATTTCCTAAATGGCGTCAAAAACATTTTGAATAAACAACTAAAAATAGATGAGACCTCTCTAGATTTAGGCGGATTAAGTGTTTATACGACACTTAACACAAAACATCAAGAAGCTGCTGAAAAATCAATTAGTGAAAATATGCCGGATAGCGGGCTTCAGGTCGGATTAACAGCTATCAATCCTAAAAATGGGCATATAACCGCGATGGTTGGTGGATTGGATTATGAAGAAAGTCAATATAACCGGGCTGTTCAAGCCTATCGTCAACCGGGGTCTACTATTAAACCCATTTTATATTACGCAGCATTAGAAAGAGGGTTTACCCCTTCTACCACTATGCGTAGTGAGTTGACTTCTTTTTTATTTGATGATGGACAAAGTGAATATACCCCTCATAATTATGGGAATCTTTATGCAGATGGACCGATTACCTTGCCACAAGCGATTGGTTTGAGCGACAATGTTTTCGCAGTAAAAACTCATATGTTTTTAGGGGAAGACGTTCTTGTTAAAACGGCAAAGAAATTTGGGATTTCAACCAAGATTGAAGCAAAGCCATCTGCTGCTCTCGGAACGTACGAGGCAAATGTCCTAGATATGGTTACAGCATATAGTCACTTTGTCAACGGAGGTAAAAAAATTAATCCTGTTTTCATCACAAAGATAGTTGCTGCCAATGGGGATATTTTATATGAACATAAGTCAATAAAAGAGCAAATTCTCGACCCTAATCTCGCTTTTGTTATGACTCATATGATGAAAGGCACATTTGATCCCAGCTTAAATATACCAGGCTACGCCAATATAACAGGAAACACTATTTTAAATGAATTAACCCGACCTTATGCAGGGAAGTCAGGGACTACTAACTGGGATAACTGGATGATTGGCTTTTCACCACAATTAACTGCAGGTGTATGGACAGGGTACGATGATAGACGTAAGATAGAGTTAAGGACGGACTTAACAGCAGCTAAACATGTTTGGTCACAATTTATGGAAGAGGCCTTACAAGATACGCCTATTAAAGATTTTACGCCATCAAATAACGTCATTAGTGTAATGGTCGATCCTCATAACGGAAAACTTGCCACTGAAGATTGTCCAGTAGCCCGAAAAACGTATTACGTGAAAGGGACCGAACCGAAAGAACACTGTTTCGATCATATCGAGACACCTGGATCTAGAAAAAAAACAGACACAAATGAGAAGAAAAAAGAAAACAAATCTATATTTGACCGCTTCATGGACTTCTTAAGATAATCAAAACCACTTATAGGTAGGTATGTTTAAACAATTCGTTCTGGTGAATGATTAAAATAAAAAAAGAAAACCTCGGGTTTGTGCGGAACCCGAGGTTTTCAATGTCCTAGCTTTACATCTGTGCTGATGTGCTTTTAGTTTACTTTGTTTCTTAAGCGTGAGCAAGATGTGAACGAAGCTTTCAAATAAATGTCATACTTTGTTCACTCTTTTTCCAAATATAGGAATTATATTGCTAGTGCCTTTTTTAATTGTTCGCTTGATAAATCCCAAATCTCTTGATTATGATTTTTTAGAAAATCTGCTAAAACTATTTTAGAGCTATCGTCCATATGTTCGACCATAATATGCCTCTTCATCGACTTATCCATCTTATTAACGTGATCTGGCAACAGCTTATATCCTCTTCTTTTCTCACGATTCACTACCATTTCACACGCTGTAACTCCAGCGTAATAAGGGCCTTCGGCTTTGCGATCTATCGTTACCCACACGAGCCAATACGCTTTCCCTCCTTCGGAATCTTCGCGGTTCGTCGTGAACTTAATTCCCTTTTCGACCGTACTTCGAGCATGCATGGCGCCGATATCAATAAAGGCATCTTTCTCTTCAACATCAACAAAGACAGGTGAAATATTTTCCAAAGTTAACGAACCCACACCAAATCCACCGTGGCCATCTGTCGGTTCATCTTTTATAATATTAAAGCCCATTTTTTTCTTTTTCTTCTCTTCCATATCTATTTCCTCCTCGAATTTTTATAGGAAAGGCAATAAAATAAAGTGATAAATGCTATAAAAACCACTAAATACGATATATATTCCACCATTTATAAAAGGCCAGATCAAATATTGATCTAGTGGAGTAATAATGAAAATCAAAAATAGTAAAATTCCATATTGTTCATATTTCGTTAAGATTGGTCTTATCCTTGCCGGAACGATGTCCTCTATAATTCGATATCCATCAAGGGGAGGAAATGGCAATAGGTTGAAAACAAATAATAGTACGTTAAGATAACCCATGATTTCAAATAAACTCCTAAAAAACATCATCGATTGCGAAACCCCACCAAAGTTATCGAGAATTAAATAGATCCCGTATGATAGGAAAGCAATTAGAAAGTTACTTAACGGTCCTGCTAATGATACAAGAATACTATGTAATCGTGGCCTACTTAAATTAAAACGATTAACTGGTACAGGTCTTGCCCACCCAAACCCTGCGATTAAAATCAGTATGGTTCCAAACGGATCTAAATGCTGTGCAGGATTTAATGTTAGCCTTCCTTGTTTTGCTGCCGTATCATCACCAAATTTATAAGCAGTATACGCATGAGCAAACTCATGAATGGTAAAGGCTACAATTAGAGAAATGACAATAAACGGTAATTCTTCTAGCGAAAATCGCAAAATGCTATCTAAAAAATCCAAATCCTTCTACTCCTTCAGATAATTAATATTTGTCGTTGCTTGAATTCTTTCCATGAAATAAATAGACTTGTATTGAACAACTTACTTTGATTGTATCAAATTTTCAAGTTTGGAGGAATGAATCAATGCCATACATAACGGTTAAAATGCTAGAAGGTCGTTCAGAAGAACAAAAAAAAGCACTAGTAGAAAAAGTCACAGGTGCAGTTAGTGAAACGACCGGTGCCCCAGAAGAAAACATTGTCGTCTTCATCGAAGAGATGAGCAAAAACCACTACGCTGTTGGTGGAAAGCGTTTATCTGATAAGTAACTCTTTCCGGCGCTCTACAACTGTCTATAACAATAAATAAACCTCGTCTTGAGACGAGGTTTATTTATTCATTTAACTTGTTTAACGATTGGATATAATCATAGGCTTCATCAATTTCTTCTAATGTATAATTTTGCTTACTCTTTAGCGTAAATACTTTCTCGATGACTTCCTCTTTTCCAAGCTCATCAAAATATAATACGGTGGAAACAAGCTCTAAAAAGCGGGAAGGCCTTTCATTCATGTTATTGAAGCACCTGTCTATTTTGGGCATATCCTGTTCATAGTGTTCTAAGAAGTCTTGCCCTTCTTTTGTGACCGTATAGCGATATTGATAATATCCACCTTTTTTCTCTTTCATTTCTTTGACAAAGCCCATATCACAAAGCTCTTCTACTCTTTGTGTCAATTCTTCGGAGTAAGGCCCATAAAAATGAAACTGGAATTTTTCTTGAAAAGGAAACGATAGTTTCTTCGAAATATAAATCATCTTTTGCAGCTTTTTTCGGCCAACTACTTCACTAGTAGACAATAGCGCTCCTAGTATTTTGGCATGATCTTTTAACACATTATTCATCTCCTACTTCTAAACTACTCTATGATAAATCTAAAATCTCACGTATTTGCTTTTTTATTTTTTTATGAGAAGAATCATCTTTTAATAAATCTTGTGGGAAATAAAGCTTATGGTCAGTTCTTCGCTTCCCAGATATCCCACTTACAATATGTGATTTTCTTGAAAGCTCTTGTAGTTCTCCAGATGGGGTCAATAAATGAATGGGTAATCTTTCTTCTTCTTCCCCTGGGCGGTAGAAATCATAAGGTAAATCTGAAGATGAATCCACAATCAAATAATATTCTGGATCAATTCCTATTTGGTAAAAAAGCTTTTCAAGTTCCATCGCTTTTTTATATTCCTTGGCTGGATCATACTCTACATACTTAAATAAATTCCGATTCATAAACCGATTTGACAGGTCTCGTAATATATCATCCTTTTCGTTTTGCCACATTTGAAAGTAATAAAGAATAATGGCCTCGTCCAGTTGGATGTAATCTTCTAGTTTAATGTCTTCTTGGAATAATGAAAAGAAATGAGTTGGCCTTTGTTCAAATGCATAGTCATTTTGATAAAGCCATTTTGCACGGTGCAATATTTTTGTTAACACAACCTCCGCACTTCTCGTCACAGGATGAAAATAAACTTGCCAGTACATTTGGTAGCGGCTCATGATATAGTCCTCAACCGCATGCATACCACTTTGTTTAATGACGACTTGATCTTCACGAGGCCGCATAACCCGGAGAATTCTTTCCATATCAAAATGACCATAGCTTACGCCCGTAAAATAGGCGTCACGCTGTAAATAATCCATTCGATCAGCATCAATTTGACTAGAAATCAAACTAACCACTAGCTTATTTTCAGAGGTTTTTTCAATAATTTCTGCGACTCTTTTAGGAAATTGTTCATCTACACGACGTAGGACTGAATTCACTTCTGTGTTTTCTAAGATCATTCGCTGAGTAAATTGTTCATGATCAAGGGAAAAAACCTTTTCAAATGAATGTGAAAAAGGACCATGCCCAATATCATGAAGAAGAGCAGCACAAAGAGACAATAGACGAAATTCCTGTTTCCATTCAGGTCGACCAACAAAAACATCATCCACAATTCGACGAATAACTTCATAAACACCTAATGAATGGTTAAAGCGACTATGCTCTGCACCATGAAAAGTGAGATAAGTCGTGCCCAACTGTTTAATTCGTCGTAGTCGCTGGAACTCTCTTGTTCCTATTAGATCCCATATCACTCGATCACGCACATGAATGTAGCGATGAACAGGGTCTTTAAATACTTTTTCTTCATCTAGTTTTTGCTTTGCGTACTCCATCGTTAACCCTCTTCCTACTGAAGTTGATTCTGTTAACTCTATTATAACTATTTTTCCTTCATCATACATCTCAACCCACATTGAATAAAATACGAAGTCCAACGATAAAGGCTGTTGATTATAGAAACTTAGATCATCATATAAAATTTTTCGACACAGCTTCACACATCTGTTTTATCGGATAAAACAAGAGATAAAAAATCACCTTCCCCTAACATTTTGGGGAAGGCGATTATTCTATTGACTTATTATTATTTCTTTAATTTCTTTTTCACTTTCTCCATTAATTCTTCTTCTGTCAAAGCCGCTACGGGGCGATTATTTACAAAAGCAAAAGTTTTTTTACGACCTGGACCACAATAGGATTGACATCCAATTTCTACAGACGCACATGAGTCTATTTCCTTAAGCTTTGGTATCAGTGTCTTTAAATTAACGGCTTGACAGTCATCGCAAACGCGAAATTCGTTTGCCATATGACAACAACCCTTTCTTTATAAAAAATAAAAAAGATCTCGACGACCTTCATACTAATCTATCTTCACTTAGGAAATTGTACAGTTTATCGAAAGGTAATGCAAGTTCCATCTTATGGTGCGTAACGAAAAAAATGAGTTTTATCCAACCAAACTACTAGAAAATAGGAATTTTCGAATATTGGTATAAAAAAACCCGTCTCTGGTCAAACTGTTGATAAGAAAAATCCTTAAGAAATGGGAGATGAGTTAATGAAAACAAGACAAGATGCTTGGTCGGAAGAAAATGACTTACTGCTAGCGGAAACAGTTCTCAGACACGTAAGAGAAGGAAGTACCCAATTAAATGCTTTTGAAGAAGTTGGTGATAAATTGAATCGCACATCTGCTGCATGCGGATTTCGTTGGAATGCCGTTGTGCGTCATCAATATGAAAAAGCTCTTCAACTAGCAAAAAAGCAACGAAAACAACGCCAACGTATCCTTGGAAAAGATCAAGGAGGCAAGAAAAAACTACTCTATCAACCGCCGACTCCGTCCTTCGCTGAACTTGAAGCTTTAGAGGTGGAAGTAGAGACAAGTGCTGAAATCAAGCCTGAGACACAAGATTTCTCCTTAGACATGCAGGCGGAAGAGTACGTTGAACCAATTAATTTAGTAGATGAAAGTAATATAACTTCTGACACAAAGGGAGATATGACATTAGAAAAAGTCATTCTATTCTTGCAAAATCTTGGCTCTTCACATTATCAAACAGATATATTAAAAAGTGAAAACCAACGCTTAAAGCACGAAATAGCCGAACATAAGCAGCAAAAAAACGAGTTACAAATCAAGGTAAATGAACTCGAAAAAAATTCTGTAACAATGCAGGAAGACTACGAAACACTTATGCAAATTATGAACCGTGCTCGTAAACTCGTATTATTCGATGAAGAGGATCGTCAAACCCCAACGTTCAAGATGGACCGAAATGGGAACTTAGAAAAAATGGCAGAGTAATAAGAGGCCATTTCAACATTCCCCTCTTTGAGTTAAGAATGAGAAGTGGTAACGTTATTACTTCAAATATAAATATAAAAGAAGCTGATGAATTCATCAGCTTCTTTTATATTTACAAACTCACTCTATATTTTTTATCATAATTACGTTATCATTTCATATATAGAAAAAAATGATAATTTGAGGAGAATGTTGAATGTATCAAGAAGCCGTTCAAGCACCACTTGCTGCTGTATTAAGAGCATTTGCCGTCTCATTAGCCTTTGCCGTTCTCGGTATGATTGCCGGTATGTTCGTTCCTCCCGCTCTCTTTCTTCCACTTGTCGCTATCGAGATTGGTATGCTATTGTTTGCCTTCTTTTTGAGAAGAAAAAAGGCCATTTCCTATACTTTTTTATATACCTTTACGTTCATTTCAGGAATTACAATGTACCCCGCCATTTACTATTATTTACAAAGTATGGGGGCTGATTTAGTTCTTCTTGGAGTAGGAACGACCTTTACGGTATTTACAGGCCTTGCCCTTTACGCTACGACAACGAAACGAGATTTAACTTTCTTAAGAGGCATGTTGTTCGCTGCATTGTTAGCACTTATTGTGATTAGTATCTATAATATCTTCGTGCCAATTAATAGCTCTGGTATGTTAGCATTTTCATTTATTGGTGTTCTCGTATTTAGTGGGTTTGTTCTATATGACTTTAACCGAATGAAACAATACGGTATGACATTAGATGAGATTCCGTTAATGGCATTAAGTTTATACTTAAACTTTATTAACTTATTACTAAGTATTCTTCGTATCTTTAATATCTTGTCCGAACGAGACTAAAAGGAACGAAGAATTCTGTAAATAGGAGAAAAGGAAGTAGATAAAAATATCTGCTTCCTTTTTATATGGTTAATGCTTTCGAATTACGATCCACTACTCGATGATAGTATTGCTCGTAAAGGACAAGTTCTTCTCCTTCTAGAGTTGTAGGCAGTAGCATTTCACTAACACTTTTTAATGTTGTGAGAAAGCGAAGCATGACGTCCTGTATACTTAACTTTACCCCTAGCAGTTCTGTTAAAGAAGCCATAACTTCTGGACGAATTGAAGGGTATTCAAATTTGGTCTTTATTCCTTTACTTCCTTCTTCATAGAAGCGTTGAATAACTTCTGCACGCTTACTTCCGCTTCCTGTTACACATAAATAAACTTGAACTGCAACACCACCTCGAACTCTACGTTGAGATATACCTGCAAATTTACGTCCATTAATGCTTAAATCATAGCTCCCTGGGCAATACGAGCCGACAATTTCTTTTGCTTCAATATTTACAGCAAAGTCCTTGAACATGTATACAATAAGTTGATGCATTGCATCATATCCACGATCAATATCAATCCCTTTTTCCGTATCTGGGAAAATAAGTGAAATATTTAGCACTCCTTCATCTAAAACAACAGCTAAGCCACCTGAGTTACGTACGATGTATTGGTAGCCTTCTTTTTCTAGCTCAGCTAGACCATTCTGTAAATATGGAAGTTTCGTATCCGTAATGCCTAGGACAATTGTATCGTGATGGACCCATGCCCTTGCCGTTGGTGCTGAATCCCCTACACCCACAGAAGTACAAAGTGTATCGTCCATCGCAAAAGACTGAAGTGCACCGAACATCGGTCCTAAGCTCGTTTGGTCAATCACTCGCCACTTTTGTTGCTGTAGTAATGTCATTTGTTTATTCGAATCCATTGCTGTTTGCCCCTTATCATCACTGCATTATCGTTTCATTAGTATAGCACATATTTCCCTTTATAAGATGCAGCTGGCGATTTTTCAATGTATCATAAAATCTGATGATGGTTATTTACACGCTTCTTTGGTCATTCAAACTCCTCAACCACTCTCATTATTACTATTAACAATTAATGAATCACTTTATCTCATTCTAAACTAAACTCACATTCTTCCCTAGTAGTCGTTATTACTCCCCTTTATAATAAAAGTATTTCACAATAAAGGGGATACTGCTATGACATTATGGACGTTCTATTTAGCCTTGCTTGGAACAGCTTCAATTGCTGCCTTCAGAAGAGAAGCAAATAAAACTTCTTCTCTAAAGTTTGATTTTTTCCTTTCCATTATTACTTGGGTAGGATTATTCGGGTATGTAACAAATATTCAAATGCTCAACTCAACCTTTTGGAAGTTGGCTTTTGTCATCATATTAGTTTGGGATATTCTATTTACACTATTTTATCCAACCGATGAAGAAGTTCCTATATGGGCACGGAGTATTGGGTTAATATTTCTTTTTCCGTTATATTTAGGGCTCTATCGATATGCTTTTGAGTAATAGAGCTTTGTCTTAATACAATACACTAAACTAGTGATGATACAAATGAATGCCAAAAAATTATTTAGAGAAGCGTTCTTTTTATAAAAAATGAGGCTGGGACAAAACCCACCTCTGAGATGAAAAAGCCGGTGAAATTTTACAATAAGTAAAATTTCACCGGCTTTGTTTATTTTTGAATTAAAATAAGGACCACTTCTGATAAAATAAAGTTA
>NZ_JBBAXC010000018.1 GCF_037120725.1 Bacillus spongiae | reverse complement strand
TTCATGATATAATTTTTAAACATAAGGACCCTTCTTTCGATGAGATTTTGTGTGGTAACTTTATTTTATCAGAAGTGGTCCTTATTTTAATTCAAAAATAAACAAAGCCGGTGAAATTTTACTCGTCGTAAAATTCCACCGGCTTTTTCATTTCAGACGTGGGTTTTGTCCCAGCCTCTTTTTATAAGCATCGCAACTTTATTTCGAATCTACACACATAGTACCAATGGATTTGTTTATTTCCTCTACATTATACAACCATGTACATCCCCTCAAAAAAGAAGAGATTTCACTGTTCAATATTATTAATGAAGGAACAAGAGTCATTCTATCGAAAGGTGAGTGGCTTCATTTGTTCTGTTAATGCTCGCATACGATAGCCTTGCTTCGTAAGATTTTGAAGTAATAGTTCTAAGTGAGCAAGTGTCGTCTGCTTTTCATGCAAAAGAATAACCTTTTGCTGTTTTTCTGATGTAAAAGAAGATAACTGATCCATTACATTTTGAATATATTCCCCACTATTAAACTTCCAATCCTCACTATCAACATTCCAATCCCACAATCTAAAGCCTTCTTTGTCCACCGCCTCAAAATATTCTGGTTTCATATTAGGAACAGAACCATACGGTACACGAATCAACTTACTATGGACACCTGTGATTGATTCTAAAGTAGACTGAGCTGTTAACATTTCATTTATAGCAGATTTACTAGACTGATAGAATTTATTAACGTCATGAGTAACACCGTGCAATCCGACACTATGTCCTTCTGCTACTATACTTTTCACGGCCTGGCTATATTTTCTCATGTTAGGTTCCACCATAAAAAAAGTCGCTTTTGCTCCATATTGCTCAAGAATTTCTAAAATTGCTTCTGTATTCTCATTAGGCCCATCATCAAATGTGATGTAAACAGTCTTTTCATTCTCCATAACCGGTGGTTCCTCAACATTGGTATCCTCTATATCTTCAGACGAATTACTAACCATACTATCTTCTTCTCTGTTGGTATTTGCTTCGTCATCATTCGTTTCCAGATCTGTTTGATTATCATCTTTTTCAACTGTGGCCTCGGTTGATGATTCTTTTACGACACTATCTACTCTTTCCTTTGTAAATTCTTCCTTTTGTGCTGCTTTTCCGTTCGATATCTTCGCTTCCCCACTATCTAAAATCCATGAAACCGAAAATATGAGTAGTAGTACCATCATTCCTGCCAGGACAATCCGATTATGTCTTAACCGTGATCTGCTCCGTTTCTTTCTTGTTCCTTGTTTGTCCTTGTCCATGTCCATCACCTTTCTGCCTTCTCGTTACTACTAATAATAGGAGTCAGGCCGACAAAAAGGGTTACTTTTCGGTTACAAAAATTGTCGACTCTTGTAACTTTTTTGTTACTTTTGTCGTTTGAGTTTACACTATACTTATGATAACTATCGGGAGGATGTGATCATCAATTGAAAAAGGGTTTGTTTTCTATCGGTTTTCTTTTCATGTTGACGGGTTGCTCATTATTCCAATCCAATACATCGATAATGAAGCCTCCTGAACTTCCCGTCAAACAACAGAAAGTTAAGGAAGCCATCAATAAATATGTTCCTTCTCAGGCGGAATGGGTATCACCTATTGAAGAAAAACAAGCAAATAAAATATTAGAAGCAGATTTAGACAGTGATGGCACGAAGGAATTAATTGTTTTTTATAGACTGCCAGATCAAACCTCTCAAATAGAAGCTAGTGTGTTAAAAGAAGAAAATGATGGATGGAAAGAAATCATAAAGTTGAAAGATATCGGTCGAAAACTGCATAAAGTCGAATTTACAGATGTAAATGATGACGGTATAAAAGAGATTCTTATTGGATTTTCCTTCTCTGAAGATGCTTCAGACAAAGCACTGATTGTGTTTGAGATTTCCACGTCAAAACCAAAAAAAATAATGGAAACTCAATATAGTACGTTTTTTTCAGGAACATTCAATCAGGATAACAAGGGGAAAATCATTCTTTCCACACTCGTTCGCAACCAAGAGCATAAGGTAAGACTTTATGAATTTAAAAAGAATGAAGCGAATGTTTTAGATGAGTTAGAGCTAGATATGTATGTTTCATACACCAATACCATAGCCGGTTCTCTCTCTCCCTTACTAAAAGGAATGATTTTAGATACAGCTGTAGGGGCACACTCCTCGGAGTCATTCATTATCGGCGTAGAGGATGACAAACTGATCAAAATTATACCAGAAAATTTAGAGGTCAATGAAATTTTTAGAACGTATTTCGTAAATAGTGAAGACACGAATGGTGATGGAATCATTGAATTCGCTCTTCAAAAAGAAGGAAGCAATGAAAATTTGTCCTATGCTGTTATGCCTTACATTAACGAATACTATCAACTTAACGATCAGCTGCAGGCCGAACTCGTTAATCAATACTATAGAAACTACAGTTACCGTTATCGGTTACAATTTCCTAAGGATTGGCCTCCTGTAAAAATAACAGAATCAGAAGACGAACGTTACGTGACATTCCTTTCAATCGAGGATGACCGTGTATTATTTGATATTAATGTGCTGGACAAAGGACAACTTCTGCCGAAAGGGTGGAATATTCTATATAAATCTAATCAATTCACTTATGTAACAAAATCTTCTCCTGAAGTAGGCATGCATTTCGAAATAATTGAATGATGAAAAGAGGTGTAGACGGATGAGACATGTCTTAATTATTGAAGATGAAGAACCCATCCGTGGTTTTATAGAAATTAACTTAATGCGCTATGGGTATGGTGTTTTACAAGCTGGTAGTGCAGAAGAGGGATTAAAGCTGCTCCAAAAAGACCACCACTCCATCGACATTGTCTTACTTGATGTCATGCTTCCAGGAATGGATGGTTTTGAAGCATGTAAAAAGATTAGGGAGTGGAATCCTTCCATCGGCATCATCATGTTAACGGCTAAAGTACAAGAAATGGATAAAGTTCACGGGTTAATGAACGGGGCCGATGACTATATTTCGAAACCATTTAGTCCAAATGAGCTAATTGCTCGCATTGAATCTTTACTAAGAAGAATGGATGTACAAAAGAGACAAAAGAATGTCCAAACGCCCATTACAATGGATGAACAGAAAAGACTTCTCTTTATTAAAGGAAAAAAGGTTGACCTTTCCCCGATAGAATACGAATTACTTAGCACCATCATGAGAGCCAAGGGTGGGGCAATCTCTCGTAATAATTTATTAGATAGAGTATGGGGGTTACATTATGCTGGTGATCCCAAAATAGTGGATGTAAATATAAGACGAATTCGCCAAAAAATCGAAGAAGACCCATCCGCTCCAAAATATATCCTAACCGTTTGGGGCTATGGATACCGATGGAATGACGGGTTACAGGACAGTGAGTATGGGCATTAAAAAACGATTACTTATTCAAAATATTTCTATTATCACCTTAACGATTATTTTATTTTTAGGAATACTTGTTGCCAGCATCTATCACTATTACTACAACGACACTAGAAGTATGTTAGAAAATCACGCAATGAATTCGTCCCAGTTTGCCATTAAATATATGAACATTAGTACTTTTACCTTAAGGAATGAATTAACCAACCTACAAAATAACTTCTCCATTCCACAAGCGGAAACTCAAGTACTGAACGCCAATGGAGATATATTATCTTCTTCTAGCGGCTTCATTCCTGACAAGAAACCAACATTTGATGATATAGAGGAAGCATTTACTAATGGCATCGGAACATGGAGCGGAGAACACCCCGTTACAGGTGAGCATATCTTCGCAGTTTCAGTACCTTTAAAAGGAGAAAATACAACAATTGGATTAATTCGGTTTGTAACGTCGCTCGAATCTCTTGACAAAAACTTTCGAACAATCGTTCTTTCTTTACTCTCGATTGGATTAATTATTTTACTCCTAGTATTTATCGTGAGTATATTTTTTGCACGAAATATAACTAAACCAGTGGTTGAACTTACTGAAGCTTCGCAAAGGCTTGCTAAAGGAGAATTAGAAACACAAATTGTCGGAGAATACAAAGACGAGTTTCATACCTTGAAAATGTCCTTTAATGACATGGCAAGAGAACTGCTTAAAGCAGATAGAATGAAAAATGAGTTTATCTCTTCTGTTTCCCATGAACTACGAACTCCTCTTACAAGTATAAAAGGCTGGAGCGAAACGTTGATTACAGGTAATTTACAAAATGTTCATGAAAACAAAACAGGGTTAACCATTATTACAAATGAAACGGATCGATTAATCAAACTGGTGGAAGAATTACTAGATTTCTCACGATATTCTAATGGATCATTTACGATTCATCCCACTACCTTTTCATTTAACCATTTGATTAACGAAGTCATTCTTCAATTGGATCAAACTTACAAAAGGAAGAACATCTCCATTTCACTGGAAAACGATGAGCCTGTCCAACTTTATGCCGATGAAAATCGCATTCGTCAAGTGTTAATCAATCTATTAGAAAATGCGATAAAATATTCTGACCCAGAATCGACCGTGTTCATTCGCTACTACCAGAATGGTACTTTTTTTACCTTTGAAATTGAAGATGAAGGACAGGGAATCGAGGAGGAACATTTACAACATATTGCTACTTTATTCTATAAGGAAAAAGAGAATACAGAGGGTGTCGGATTAGGCCTTGCCATCTGTAAAAATATTATTGAATTGCATCGAGGGAAATTAACCATAGAAAGTAAAAAAAATGTTGGTACTACCGTTCGCTTTACATTACCACTTCGATTATAAAAAGTTCGGACAGTAAATCTAAGCTGGTTTTATTCTTTTACATCACGTAGTTAAGTTGGATGTTTTTCAATAGTTTAAGGAAAGTGTCAGAGTAACGAAATCAAGTATTGTTTAGTACAAAAAATCATAACGCCTTGTATTACATAATACAAGGCGTTATTTAGATACTAATGGAAGAAATGATTAATCTAGTAATAGTGAATCGTTGAAGTACCGGACCTTATCTACAATGAATCCGTATGCTGTTATACTTTGGTCAGATTCCAATACAACACTAATTTCATCACCTTCTACCTCAACCCAAACATCTTCCTGAGTACCGTCGAAACTTGCCACGATATTACCAGCTTTATCTTTGACATGGACAAAATCATAGTCTTCTTCTGTTTCAATATAAGCAAAGTGTACAGCTACCTTTTGGACACCTGGCTTATTAAAAGTAAATCCATCATTATAAAGATTAGGATATGGATGTGGAGTTTGATAATCTACGATTTCGTAAAACCACTTGCTTTCTGTTGGGTACGTTGCCGTTATTGAATAAGGACTTGTACTGCTTACACCATTCTTCCCAACCACTTTCACATAGTAAGTTCCAGCTACCAGTGCATCATAAACAATTGACTCATCAGTCGTACCTACTTCTTCAGATTTCCCTACTAGTTGTTTATTCTGATCATATAAATAGATATCGTAATTCGTAGGAACATCCGTTAAATTCACCTTAATTTCACCTGGTACTTCCGCTTCAAAACGGTAAAAGTCTTCATCACTTGCTGAAGCAATGGTCGTTTTGTACGGTTGATCAATTGGTAATTCATAAGCCGTTTCAAACGAATCAGTCGCATCATCAATGTCCCAATGAGTTGCGTTGATGGAATATGTGCTTGTACTATTTGCACCGTTCCACCCAATGACTTCAATATAATAGGTTCCCGGTTGTAGAGCAGAATATTCAATCGTCTCATTAGATGTTTCAGCTTCTTCAGACTTCCCTATTTGTTGACCGTTACTGTCATATAGATACAAATCATAATCTGCAGGAACATTTGTCAAATTCACTGTAACATCACTAACGGTTTCAGTTGAGATGCGGTAATAATCTTTATCCGTTGAAGATGAAATAGTGGTCGAGTATGTCTCTCCGTTTGTTAATTCAAAAGCAGCTCCTATATGATCATTTGAATCAGTAACATTTCCAATTCCTACGTCTGCAAACCCTTTTGCTACAGCTTTATATTCTTCACTACCTGCTCCATATAAATCTTCTGAAGCTTGTAATAATGCGTTGCGTGCGTCAATGAATTGTGATTGTGATGTTAAATATTTTGTTAAAGCACGGTAGTAAATCTTCCCTGTTTTTTCTAAATCAATAACAGTTGCAATATTGTAGAAGGCTTTATTAGGAATCCCACTATTAATGTGAACGCCTCCCCAATCTCCTTCTCTTGTAATCGGTAAATTCTGATAATTACTCATATGATCAGGTTGGTTATATAAAGTTGGATTCGCCATGCTTCTTAAAGCATCACCTGCTACACCCGGAGTATATACATCCTCACCTAATAACCAATCTACTGAACCTTCATGATCTGCTTCAACTAAAATACCAAATACATCTGAGAATGACTCATTTAACGCTCCAGGCTGTGCTTCATACACTAAATCGGCTGAATAGTCTGTAATGGCGTGCGCTAATTCATGTGACACTACGTCTAGCGAGCCTGATAATGGAGCAAATGTTACGCCGTCTCCATCCCCATAGATCATTTGTGTACCGACCCAAGCTGCGTTATTCCACCCTACATTTGGTTGATCTGGGTCTCTAACGTGAACACTTGATACAATATCACTTCCTTTATCGTCGTAACTATTGCGGTCATGCTTATCGTAAAAATAATCATAAACAATCCCCGCATAGTAATGAGCATCGACAGCTGCCTTCTGTGCAGCCGCATCAAAGGTATTATCACCATCTGATACAATCGACCCTGTCGCCCATTTGTCGCCTGCATCGTGTGTTCTTATTACACCATCTAATAAGGTAGGATCAGGTGTAAGGTCAGGGTTCGGCTCATCCTCTTTGAACATATTTTTTGTAATATCAACTAAGTAGTATGAACCTTTATCTGCATCATAAAAAGTATTAATTTCTTTACTATCGCCTAAAACGCCTTTGCCATTTCCAATTTTATTTCCCGTTTCCTCTACTTCCTCGGCATGTTTAATTAGATTTTGTGATTTAAGTACTTCTCCTTTTTTAGCATCAATGAAAAATAACTCGCGGCCAATATATGGATCTAAAAACTGCAGTTCTACAATATAGACTGGCAGCCATTTATTCTCATGCTTATACAAGTAAAGATCTGACTTTGGTTCAGCCGTATACGTATCTTCTTTTGGAGAAAAGCTTAGTTCACCTTCCGCTACTTTAATCGCTTCCTTTTGTGAAAGTTTAATAGACTTATTCCATTTTTTCTTTAACAACTTTGGTTCTACTTGTCCATTTATCGAAGTGACAACCCCATCTTTGTCTGTATGCACATTTAATTCTGCACCATAAACCGGGATGCCATCAACAGTGAGCTGCGTTCTATAATGTGTCATACCTAGTTCATCAGATTCACTTTGTACTATCTCAAAAGCTCCGTCTTCAATATTAAATAAATCTTTGTTTTCTTCAAGAAAACCTTTAATATCAACATTTTTATTAGATAGTTTACCAGAAATATAGCGAGGAATCCCCTTCTTTTCATCCCATGAAATATTAAATTTCTCTTTTGCTTTTATTGTTTTTTCTTTCATTTTATTTAGCTTTTTCTGCTGTTTCACTTTCTCCTTTACATCAGTAGAAGGTAGTTCAGTTGCAGAATTTGCTGAAGCAGTACTTACCGTTGCTGGCGTAAATAATGCTCCAAACGAAAGAGAAGTGGCTAATAAAGTGGATACAAATTTTCTCTTTTTCATCTGTTTCTCCTTTCCATTACTCTAGACTTTAATGACGCAAAATTAATCCGACAATTCTAATAATATTACTCGGATTTAAGTTTTTAAAAACTCCGAATTTTTTAACTCCTTTCCTAAAGTATTGTGATTTTATAATATTTCGACAATTTAATCAACTGTTTGACAAAATAACAGGAAATTCTACCTACAAATAGGTTGATTTAGGAAGAACAATATGATTAATTGTTTGCTTGGAATAAAAATTGATTAAATGACTTCTTTTCCTGAAGGTTCAATGTTGGCTTTTAAAAAAATTGAAGACTTTTACTTCTGATATTTAACAATTGTCCCGATTGCGGAAGATAAAACCGAATGTTTAATGTTCAACTCACCTTAACAATAAAGAACCCTGCTTAAGTGAGTAGGGATTAATTAATAAATAAACATATGAATATCAAGGCCTCCAAAAGCACTATATTCACTTATATTACTCCTTTAAATAGGATGTACTATATACTATGTTGGAAAATATTAACTGATTGGGTAAATACTCTTCTACAAGCTCAAATTTTCATAGATTAAAACCCCGCTATATAAATAGTGAGGTTCTACACAAAATATTTACTACAGCGTTGTGATCATATTGCATTACTCTTTATGCTCTTAACCCATCCTCTGTTTTTATTTATGTTAACTTGTTATTTAGCTAGGAGATAGTCTAGAACATCTAAAGATTAAGAAATATAGTTCAAGTAACCCAATTAAGTCACTAGCTTCACCCTACAATTTACAAAATAATATAGTCCTAAAATGAAGAAAAGAACTATCCCTTCTTACAGATTAGCTCCCAATAATGGAATAAATTAACAATATTCTTACCCTATTGCTCACTACAATGAATAACTTGAAACTGAGATCAGTGGCTAATATTCTTCATCTACTCGAAATTTATAGGAGGATTTCGAAAAAGGTCCCTTTTCTTCATATACTCAATAGCTTTAGTTTTATTCTTTTGATTGTAAACATATAATGCTTCATTCTTCTCTCTATAATATAAAATGAATTTTTCCTTTGAAAGAACCCCGTCATTAATCGCTTTTTTCACAGCACAATTAGTTTCTTTCATATGAGAGCAATTAGAAAATCTACACCTCTTCGATAATTCAATAATTTCCCCATGTCCATCTACTTGAAAATCAACAATTTCATTTAGCTTCTTTTTAAATGTCATTGCTTAACCCCTTATCCTTTTATTATGTTAGCTTACTACTTTAATTCAATAAAATAAGGCGCTTATCCTTCATTTGGTATATTTAAGTTATCTCGATTTCATGCCTACCATCACCCTACACAATTCTTCAATACAAGTAGATCTGGTCATCGTCTGATGTTTTTTTATGAATTTGAATGAACATGAACGTTCTAACCACCTAGTGTCACTTTTTTCTCTCATTTCATTTTCAAGTAACGAATAAGTCTTGGGCATATTGACACTATTATTCTAAAAAGGGTGCGTGATTAGTATGGAAAATCAATTTAAAAGGAAGTAATATCAACCTGAATAATTTTTATTAACAGTTAAATGGTAACTACAAACAGAAGAAAAAACACCTCCCTCACAAAGAGAAAAGGTCATCAGCACTTACCTTTAGGTAAGTACATGTAATAAATGTGCATACTTACATACTTGTAGTGTTGAGTTTATAATAATTTTCAGAGGATGAAATGTTGAATTTATTATAAAATTTAGGAGGAAGAAATGAAGACTCTTGTTATCATAGCGCACCCGAATTTAGAAACATCCGTTGTTAATAAAAGATGGGTTGAAGAATTAAAAAAATATCCCGAACAGTATACTATCCATGAGTTATATAAAGTTTATCCTGATGGGAAAATAGATGTAGAAAAAGAACAAAAACTGGTTGAATCTCATGGAAATCTTATTTTTCAGTTCCCCATCTTTTGGTTTAATTGCCCACCTCTTCTTAAACAATGGTTGGACGATGTTTTTGCTTACGGATGGGCCTTTGGTTCAGAAGGAGATAAACTAAAAGGTCGTAAGCTTGCTTTGGCTGTATCTGCAGGAATAAAAAATGAAGATTACAGTGAAAGCGGAAGATATCAATTCACACTTGAACAGATTTTAGCTCCATTTAAAACAACTGCTATCTATTGCAAAGCAGATTATCGTTCATTCTTTGCGTTTTATGGCGCAGAATATGAACCATCTAAGAGTGAAATTGAAAAAAGTGCTTCTGATTATCTACAATTTCTTAAGGAGCTATAACACTAAAAAAGTATTCTCTAAATTAGAGAATACTTTTTTAGTGTTATAATTACTACTCAGCAACTTTGGAGACTGACAAACGATTTTTCTCCCCCCAGTCGCACATCATATCTAGTAACGGAATGAGCGAAAGACCTCGTTCAGATAAAGAATATTCTACTTTTGGAGGTATTTGGGGAAACTCTTTTCGTATAATGAGATTATCCCTTTCAAGTTCTTTCAACATGACACTTAACGTTTTAAATGGAATTGTATCAATACATCTTTTCAGCTCATTATGTCGCATTACCTTATTCTCATAAAGCCAATACATAATAATCATTTTATATTTGCCGCTTATCAAGGACAATGTATAACCAAAAGCAGTACTTTTTAACTCAACTCCAGTTGGAACGCACGTTTCACTCACAACTTACATCCTCCTCTGATCAGATAGTATTATCCTTTAATAGCTATATTTAATAATATATCATAGTCATTATTCATTATTCATCAAATAGGGGCTAGTCCCAAAAATACGGATTTAAAAATGCTATGGCTATTTAAAGGCTTTTAACCCTGCTTCCACAACAATAACCGATCAATCTAGCTTGGCTTCTTCTTTTTCTCGAGTCTCAAGATCACGTCAATCCTCCGTTGCTAGTTGTCATTCATTTCCTCTTCACGTTTTTTGGACGTCGCCAGCTCGTCGTCCAATCGAGCATCATTCGGGTCAACATCAACAATTCGTTGGAATCCTTTGAGATATAGGGGTTCTATCAACAGAAAGCGCAAAACTAAGAGTTAGTAAATAACTGTTTTAACCTCTTAGGGGGTGTCCATCATGTTAAGACGACCAAGACTAATTCTTTTAGTAGGGTAAAATTATTATATTCTGCCCCATTGTAAAACCTCTTGAAAAAGGAAGTTTATTTTGAGTTAAAATAATTAATTATCTCGAATTAAAGTCTTCATGGCTATGGCCCTTTTCTGGAAATAACCCCATTATCAATTTACAGTTCTTTTATCTACCTTATAGTCCTAAACTAATATTCCTTTACTAAGTATAAATTTAAGAAAAGTTTAAAATTTATCCTACTTTCTTTTTAAATATTTTACCCTACTATGTAATTAAGCTAAGCTAGAGAGAAAGGGAAACAATAATACGTATACCTTTTCTTTACTTATTCTACTTTGAAAACTGAGTTTGGAGGAATCTTTGTGAGTAATAATGTAAGAACGTCTCTATCTCCCGCTATGTCATTAACTATAATCGCTTCAATATTACTATTAATATTTGCTATATTGTTCAGACCTCAGCCGACTGCTCTTTCCATATTTGAAAAAGGAACGTATCATCCATATCCTTTAATGGAAGAAAGTGTTAAATCCATAAATATTGATGAAAAAATAAACCTAAATCTGGTCACGGATACTTCAGGAAATATTTATTTCTATACCATTTACAATGAACAATTATCTAATTATGGACTAATTGCAAATATAAATGACTTAGAAGAAGAAATTTATTGGAATATATATACGGATAGAACGAGCTCCTCGGGGCGATGGTTTGTCGGCATCATAACGAATAAAGATATAGAAACCATTTCAGTAAATAACCAAAACAACATACAGTACGTTAATTATAATGGGTATACATTAAGTTACTCCACTGAGCCAGTCGAAGAACCGGTAGTAATAAAAGGCTTTTCAAATGAGAACAATTTAATCTATGAAAACCACTAGCTATCAACAATAGAAGTCTAGAACCTCTTAAGTTTTTATTCGTAAAATGGAGTAACGATTTACGCTCGTTATTCTCGATAGGAGTTAATGAAATGAATATAAATATTATTACATTAATAAGTGAAATTGGCTATCACGGCGCAACAGGAGCAATCGTTGCGTATCTTATAGGTCATAGAAAAATGGCCAATAAAAACGTGTCGAAATTATTACTCTTTGGCTTTTTAGCAGGACTTTTACCCGATTTATCCTTACCTCTCACCTTAGTAACGGATAATGCCACTATTATTAATAACTTCTACTTATATGGTCATTCTCTTTTTGTAGCTCCTAGTTTAAGTTTAGGATTGGCCATAGTGAGTCGCTCTTTTCTACCTGAAACAAAATTGAGCTTACTTTGGGTAACCTTGTTCCTTTCTTTACTCATCGGACATCTTTTTATGGATTTTCTTGATAATGGATTATCGTTATTGTACCCACTTATTGACTCAACAGATATTGGGTTAAATATTCTGACAGGAAGTGACGGGTTTATTGTTATCCCGTTCCTTATCTTGATTGTTCTATTGGGTTCATTTCAGCAAACAGAAAAAAAGAAATGGCAAACGACAATCATTATTATTGGGCTATGTATCACCACAGCGTATATTGGTTTAAGAGGCTATTCAAAGATTCAATTGCAAAATCAATTGGACAATGAATTTCCAAATGGACAAATTACTCTTGAACCCACTAGTGGCAACCCTTTTACAAATAAACAGTGGACCTACGTCGTTGACTCTGGTTATCTTTCCATTAGCGGGGAAGCATCATTTTCCAATGTAAGCGAGCTAAAGAGGGAGTTACGAACACATTCAGGACCTAAGCTATTGTTAAAAGAAATTAGTGTAGGGGACGAGAAGTATTTTATTAGCACACAAAGTTTTATAGATGAAAATGTGGAAGTTCCTTTCAATTATGACGAAGAAAGTTTATATGTATATCAACTCAATCAAAAAACACAGAATTTAGAACTAGTCGATGAGGGAACAAAAGGGGAAATTCTAGCTAAATATGACCCGTTTTAAATAGAAATCCACTCTTAATAGAATAAATAAGCTAGTCGGCTTTAGTCCTATCTCATCAGAACTAAAGCCGCCTCACAGCTTAACCACCCTCATAGAGATAGATGATTTCTACAATCATTTATAACCAAACTTTTTGCTTTTCCAAACTGCCCTTCTCTTAAAACCTGAAATGAGACAAGAAGGATAAAAATTCTTTTTGCTCTTTATGCTCATATTTAAGAATAGCAAATGTATTGGCTTCAGGTAAGTCAAAGGAATACGTATCTACTTCTAATAATCTTCCTTCAAGGAGTTCCCTTCTAACAGTTGAAGAAGGTAAGTAAGAAACCCCTAGTCCTTCCACAATAAACCGTTTAGTAATATGAATTTGTGATACCTTCATCATACGTGTAGCAGGGTAGAATCGCTTGACCGTTTTGCAGAGTGTCTCCCAATAGGCAGGGTGATTATATGTTAGTAAATAGTTCGTTGCTAATACTTCTTCCTCTTCTAATTGATAGGCGGATTCAAAATCTCTTCCGTCATGAGGAGCGACTAAAATTACTTTGTCATCGTACAGTAGTCTACTTTCTATTTCCGGGTGAAAGCTTGGAATACATGACAGTCCAAGGTCTACCTCCTCCTTAAGGACGGTTTGCTCAATGGCATTTGATTCGACAATTTGAACAGATATCTCCACTGTCGGATGCTTTTTTAAATACTGTTTTAGAACATATGGTAGAAGTGTGTCAGCAATTAAGGGGGAAATGGCAATTGAAAGTTTAGAAGTGTACCCTTGACTAAATGTTTGGAGGTCATCCACTCCTTTTTCGTATACATTCATCATTTCTTTCGCATGCATTAAATACCTTCTTCCTGCCTCCGTAAGCTTCACTTTCTTCCCATTTCGATCAAATAAAACGACACCTAGTTCCTTTTCTAACTGTTTAATATGGACGGTTACAGATGGTTGAGAAATGTAAAGACTTTCTGCCGCCTTTCGAAAGTTCCCATACTCTGCTGCGGATATAAACGTTTGAATCCAATTTAACTCCATATCCTCCCCCTTATTAATAATTGTAATCAAATAGATTAAATATATTTAATTTTCTTAATCATATTCCCATTATACAATAGATATAACCAAGGGAAAGGGGAATAAAGGGATGTTAACAAATGGATTAAAAGGAATTGTAGCAGCCGAAACAGCAATCTGTCATGTGGACGGAAAAGAAGGTAGACTTATTTATCGTGGTTATGAAATTAGGCATCTAACGACTAACTATTCATTCGAAGCCATCGCTTTCTTAATTTGGCACGGATATTTACCAACACAAGAAGAATTAACGAATCTTCATCAACAACTAGTAAGAAATCGATTTTTGACTCAAAGTTTAAAAACAATTATAGATGCTCTTCCAGACGAAATGGATATGATGAGTGTGTTAAGAACCGCTATATCTGCGGAAGGGACAAAGAACTACAGCTGGAAACCAACGATTTCCCAAGCAATTAGATTAACGGCTTTGACGCCAACCATCATTGCGTACAGACAAAGTAGACTACAAAAGAAGGAATTTACAGAGCCTAGCAAAAGACTAGGTCATGTAGAAAACTATCTCTATATGTTACATGGAGAAAAGCCAACTAAAACAACAGTCAACGCCTTAGAAACTTACATGATTTTGACGTTGGAGCATGGTTTGAATGCTTCCGCCTTTTCAGCACGAGTAACAGCTTCTTCAGAGTCTGATATGGTTTCTGCTATTGCTGCTGCGATAGGGACAATGAAGGGCCCCCTTCACGGTGGCGCACCTTCTGGAGTAATCAAGTTATTAAACGAAATTAAAACAGAGGATCGTGCTAGGCATCTGCTAAAGACAAAGTTAATAAACGGGGAAAAACTAATGGGGTTTGGACATCGAATTTACAAAACTCATGATCCTCGAGCGATTGCTTTAAAAGGAAAATTATTAGAAATGATAGGAGAAAACAATTGGCTTGACCTTGCTATTCATGTTGAAAATATAGCGATTGACCTCTTGAGTGAATTAAAACCAGGCCGTGGTTTATACACAAACATTGAATTCTACGCAGCAGCTATTATGAAAGCAATCGATTTAGACAGCGATCTTTTCACTCCTACTTTTACTGTAAGTCGTATGGTCGGCTGGACGGCTCATATAATAGAACAGAGTGAAAATAATACAATTTTTAGACCTCAGTCCGAATATATTGGTGAAGTAAAAAAAGCGACTCTTGACCTACCCAATAAATAATAGAAGCTGCACTTTGCAAACTAGTTAGACAGCAGAATCCTTTTCAATATGCAAAAGAGCACTCCTAAAAGTGCTCTTTCATTGCCTTATGATTTCTTATTCTTCTTATTGGGTAGACTCTTTTTTGAACGCCTTTTACCTTTTTCTTCCTTTTTCATAATATGATCTATTAATTCTCCTTTGTAAAGATTCTTTCGGATGGCCTTTACTCCAAGCTCTTTACAAAAACGCTTAACGTCTCTTACTTCTTGTTGCGTGACGATGGAGATGACAAATCCCATCGCACCCATTCTGCCTGTTCTCCCTGAACGGTGAACATATTGTTTATACTCCCGTGGAATATCAAACTGGATAACATGTGAAACATTGCGAATATCGAGTCCTCTTGCTGCAAGATCGGTTACCACTAAAGTCGCCACTTTATTCTTCCGGAAATTACGCATCGCTGCTTCTCTTTCCTGTTTTTTAGACATTCCATCTAAAATATCCACATTAATATGATGAAATTGTAGTTTACGTTGAACTTCCTCTGCTGTCTCTCCATCTTTCACAAAAATAAGTGTTTTTCCAGTAAAGCTATGTAGAATACTTCTTAACATCGTCATTTTTTCACGACGCTCACTAACAAGGTATAGATGCTCTACCTTTAATTTGTCAGCCTTGTTTTGCTCAACTTTAATAATGGATGGAGATACCATCATCTCCTTAGCCACTCGTTCCGTTTCCTTCCCAATCGTTGCAGAGAAAAAGATAAGCTGTCGTTGGTCCTTTAAGGTTGTTTTAATAATGTCCTCCAAATGTCGGCGGTGTTCAGGTAATGTTAATTGATCTGCTTCATCAGCAACAATCGTGCTTACCTCATGCATTTTCAGTTTTTTCGCCTTTATAAGCTCCATAATACGACCTGTTGTCCCAACGATAATTTGGGGACGCTTTTTTAATTTCTCCAATTGCTTTTTTACATTGGCTCCGCCAATAAACGAAGCACTTCTAATGTCACTCGCACTCGCCCATGATTGAATTTCACTGTGTATTTGCATAACCAGCTCACGAGAAGGAGCAATGACAACCGCTTGGATATGCTGGCTTTCCGCATCTATTTTTTCTAAAGTTGGGATTAAATAGGCTAATGTCTTTCCCGTTCCTGTTGGTGATTCACATATGACATCTTTTTTTTCCATTATTGTTGGAATGGCTTCGGTTTGAATGTTAGTTGGTTTTTGAAAGCCAGATTGTTTCCATGCTTCTTGTAAAAATGGCTTTAATTTGTTCAAAACAGACCATTCTGTTGTATCATGTTGACTCATTTCTCATTTCCTCTCTTTTTCCAAACTCATTATAACCTTAGTGTATCACGTTTTTGTACAGATTAAAAAAGAGTAACAGCTAATTTAACCATGACGGAAAAGAAGCATAGGCAGTGAAAGTCTTCATGCTCTTCTTCTCTTGTTTCCTCATTAAGTGAACAAATGCAAAAAAACATATCTGAAACGATATGTTTTTTCGTTTTTAATGATCAACTACTACTTATTATGCCTTTAATGAAAAATCGCCTGAAGAGGTACGAACTTTTATACTATACTGTCCTTCACCTTTTGTACCCACAATCTTTGATTCCTTTTTCTCCTCAAAGTCCATTCCTATTAGTTGAACGTCTCCTTCGCCTGAGCTTGCTTTATAATCTAAGAAAACAGATTGTGGTTCTTCTAGAAACTCAATATTAACTGAGCCACTTGACGATTCTACGTCTAGATCTCCACTTAAGCTTTCACTATATATTTGAATATCTCCTGAACTTGAATCCGCTCTTAATTGCCCTGTAAAGCTATCTACATCAATTTCCCCTGAAGAAGAGGTGATCGTTGAACTTGCCCAATTCGCCTTACGAGTAACAATGCTTCCACTACTAGATTTTAACTTTAGTTTTTTCGCCTTGGCATCTGCTAGTAATATATCCCCACTAGAAGAAGACAGCTTAATATAGTCTGGTTGATTTACAGACTTTAATTTGATATCACCGGAACTTGCTTTGCATTCAACGTCTTTAGCTTCTATTCCATGCACAGAAATATCGCCAGATGCTGTATAAATAAAAAGGGATTCGTACATGCGCTGAGGTACTTGCACCTCTAGAGATAAGCTTTGAATCGTTACACCAAACTGAAAAGTACTATGCTTCCGCTTCACTTCAATCATAAGGGTATCATTCACTCGCGAAGCCTTTAGTGATACTGAATCCACTAACTTTTCACTTATTTCCCCACTTAGTTTAATCTCTATACTATCTGTCTCACCCGGAATCACATCAATATCAGATGAATTTCCTTCAATCATAATTTTACGTAAATTTTCCCCTTCAACAGTAGCTACTTCTTCAAATGGTACAGTTTTAAACGAAAACAAATCTTTTAGCGCCATCCTACGCACCCCTATCCTTTTTTCTGGAATTATTTATATCATTAGTTTATCATACAGCCAATAAACTTCTTCCATCCTAGTAAGGAATTTTCCTCCACCTTAAGACGGATAGATGACATTTCTTTTGTACCATTTTAAAGGATAGGAGAATCATGAGGTGAGCATGAAATTCATCATAACTCTCATTACTTAACAAACAAGTGTACGAAAAAGGTTGTTACATTTCCCTCTGACGTTACTGTAATCGTCCCTTTATATCGACTCACAATCGCTGAGACAATGGCCAGTCCCTGTCCCCTTTCAACACCTTTTGATTTCTTTGTAGAGAACCCTTTTTGGAATATTTTATCAAGCATGTCATTGGATAACGTATTTCCACTATTCCTGACTATAAACATATAGCCCTTTTCACTGGCTTTTGTGGTAACAGAAAGCATTCTATCCTTAGAATCAAGCTCTACCGTTGCATCAATGGCATTATCGATTAAATTGGATAATAGCTTGATTAAATCTTTTGATAAGATTCGTGCGTATGTATGATCATCTATATGAAAATTTACTTCTATTTCATTATTATGGGCTTTTATCCATTTCGTTTGTAACAAAACCATTAAAGCATTATTTTCCACTTGAATGTTAGGAGCAGGTCCACCACATATCTCACCATTTAAGCTCACTATATAGTCTAAAGCCTCAGGTGTTTTTTCAAGCTGAATTAAACCATGAACGACTTGCATATGATTAATAAAATCATGACGAATGAAGCGTACAGAATCAATTAGGGATTGAACCTCTGTTTGATAAATTTGTTCGGTATCATCCACTTGTTCTTTTAACTCACGATTATATTTGTTAATAATAGAAGAAACGACGACGATGATGACAAATACCAATAATCCATTAATAGAAAGGCTCGTTATGTTTTGTTGAACCATTTCTTCTTCAACTTTATCTAACGTTTCAGTACTACAGTCTATTCCAATGATACCAATGACTTCATGATTGACATCAAGAATAGGAGCACCTGCCGATAAATAGGGACCTGCTTCACCGTCATGGAAGACTTCAGTAAAATAAGGGAGACCCTCAAAGGCTTTTTTTACATACTCACCAGAAGCGACCCGTTCGTTTGTAACTACTTCCCCAGATGAGTCTACAATCATTTTACTATCCATGAATAGGGTATATACTTGAAGTGCCCCCGTTTTGTTCTTGGCATCGTTTAAGTATTGACGAATTTCCTCGTAAGACTCCCCTTGCTTTTGGTTCATGATAAACTCTTTATACGTTTCTGTATCCACAGAGGAAGCGATTGCATTTGCCATTTCTAGGCTGTGATTTCCCATTGACATTTCTACAGCTTGTTTCGTATTTAAGTATGATATAAACACATTTATAACGGATAAAACTAGTAAAATTAGGGAGAATACAATAATCACTATTTTATATTTTTTGTTTTTTCTCATGTTTTCCATTCCTATTTCCATGACATTTAAGAATGATAGGGTACAATCCATTCTTCCGAAGAAAGGCATTATAGCGCTAGTCGAACATTGTCGTTTTTATGTATATAGTTTAATTATACAATATTGTGAAAATATTAGCATTAATACAAAATACCAGATTCCATTGTGTAAACAAAACGAAAAAAGCCCCTCTTCCTAAGGAAGCGGGGTCAATTTATAACAGGCACAATCGATTACATGGTCATTTACCATTCCAACAGCTTGCATGAAAGCATAGCAAATAGTCGTTCCAATAAATTTAAATCCTCGTTTTTTTAAATCTTTGCTAAGCGCATCACTGATTGGGGTTGAAGTAGGGACCTCTTCAATCGATTCAAAACGATTTTGAATGGGCTTTCCATCGACAAATGACCAGATGTAATCAGAAAAAGAGCCGAACTCCTCTACTACTTTGAGGTAATTTTGTGCATTCGTCACAACGGAACGTATCTTCAATTGGTTTCTTACAATCCCTTTATTACTTAGTAGGCTTTGAATTTTATCTTCATCATACAACGCAATAATTTCTGGGTTAAAACCATCAAAAGCCTTTCGATAATGTTCTCTTTTTTTTAAGATGGTATACCAGCTAAGACCTGCTTGAGCTCCTTCTAGAATTAAATATTCGAACAAAAGGTGGTCGTCATACACAGGTACTCCCCACTCCTGATCATGATAATCGATATACAAAGGGTCGTCATTTACCCATTCACAACGTTTTACAGCCATACTTATACTACTCCCTTCGAACATACGTTTTCTCCATTGTAACAAAATGAAGCGTCTTCGTGAACTCTATCTTATAGAGATCCTCAAACCACCTGAACGTTCCATTTCGGCATGGTTGGGAGCTTATTTCTCAACCCACGAATACATATACTTTTCATCTTCCCAATTACCGGCTGATTTGACCACTTTTAAAGGCTTAAACGTATCAATCATAACAGCAAGTTCGAGCGTTTCTTTCTTCCCGATGCTTGCCTCAGTTGTACCAGGATGAGGCCCATGCGGAATACCGAGAGGATGCAAAGTAATGGACTCTTCTTTTATCCCTTTACGACTCATAAAGTTGCCTTCAACATAATATAGAAGCTCATCTGAATTGACATTACTATGATAATAAGGGGCTGGGATAGCTTCTGGATGATAATCATACAGCCTTGGTACAAAGGAGCATACAACAAAATTATGCCCTTCAAAGGTTTGGTGGACTGGAGGAGGCTGATGAACACGACCTGTAATCGGTTCAAAATCTTCGATATTAAATACCCAAGGGTATAAATAACCATCCCATCCAACCACATCAAGTGGATGGTGATTCAACAGATGTGAATGTAACTGCCCTCTTGATTTTGTCACTACTTCAAATTCGCCTTTTTCATCGAACGTCACAAGTTCCTCGGGACCCTGGATGTCACGTTCACAAAATGGACTATGTTCTAACAATTGGCCGTATTCGTTGCGATAGCGCCGTGGTGTCGTTATTTGACTAAATGATTCAATAATTAATAGTTTTGTTTCTTCATCTGGGAGCACACGATAAATCGTACCAATTGGAATAACGATATAATCACCTTTTCGATAGGTAATGGTACCGAACATTGTTTCCACTTTACCGCTACCATAATGTACAAAGAGCATTTCATCTCCATCGCCATTGCGGTAATAATTCTCCATCTCTTTATTTATCCGAGCCGTCGCGATTAGAAGGTCGTCATTTCCTAATAGATAGGTTCTCCCTTTAATAGCATCATCCATTATCGTTTGTTTACTTGTTAAAAAATGACGATGTTGCAAAGGTTGATTCTCTTCATACTCAGGTAAATAATTTCCTAATAATGTTGTTCTCACTACTTCTGTCGGCATATAGTGGTGGTACAAAATAGATTGTGATCCTGAAAACCCTTTTGTCCCCATTACCTGTTCACGAAAAAGCGATCCATCTTCCTTTTTAAACATTGTGTGTCGTTTATGTGGGATTTTCCCCATTTGTCGGTAGTACATTTTCTCCCCCCTTAACGAATGGTATTTCTTAATACTCCTAAACCAGTCACTTCTAACTCTATTTCATCTTGAGGTTGTAACCATGGATGAACATCCGTTCCTAATTCTAATATGCATCCTGTTCCAACGGTACCCGAACCAATAAGCTCGCCAGGATATAACATGACATCAGCTGAAGCACGTTCAATCATTTCAGCAAATGAATAATAAATATCTTTTAAATTCCCATGCGATAATGTTTGCCCATTTACTTTTGCTGTCATGTCCAGCATGAAGCCCTCATCAATACGATACTCCTCCAATTCGTCAGGAGTAACAATGTAAGGGCCGATTGTCGTGGCAAAATCCTTTCCTTTCGCAGGTCCTAGTCCTACCTTCATTTCACTTCGCTGAAGGTCTCGAGCACTCCAGTCGTTTAAAATACAATAACCAAAAATATACTCTTCGGCTTTTTCCTTTGGAATGTTGCGCCCTTTTTTTCCAATAATGCACGCAACCTCAAGTTCATAATCCAGTTCCTCACACTCCCTTGGTGAAACAATTTCCTCCTCATGTCCATTAATAGCTAAATGGTTTGAAAAATAAAAGACAGGGAATTGATACCACTCTTCAACTACCGAAAGCCCTCGTTTTGATCTAGCAGTTTTCACATGATTTTCAAAGGCATAGAAATCGCGATAGCTGATGGGTTGAGGCAAGGGAGCTAGTAATTTTACTTCTTCAAGAGAATAGGTAGCTTCACAGCTATTATATAGCGCCTTCACCTGCGCTTGGAACTTTTCGTAATGCTGAATTAAAGTTAATAAATCCTTCGGGAGCTCGCCACCAGAAATGAAGTGCATATCCACTACCCCGTCTTGGTGTAGCCAACCTGCTTTTTGCATACCTTCACTTGTTTGGAATGTAACCCACTTCATCGCCTCACCTCTTTCGAACAAGATCAAACGTTTCCGCTAATGGATTTGTAAACGTTTGTCCCGCTAGTCGCCCAATCGGCTTCAATAATTCTGTATCAATTTTTCCTTCGTTAAAAAGATCATCACGTATATGAACATGTTGAACTTGCCCAATCACTAAACTGCCAGCACCCGGCTTGTCACCAAAGTGTAGAACATCATGTAATGTACACTCTAATTGAACCTTACTTTCTTTAACCCGATACGGCTTTACCGTATGTGAGGGAGTCTTTTCCAAGCCAACTAAATCAAATTCATCAATTTCCTGAGGCAAATCCTGTGCAGTATCATTCATTTCTCTGACAAACTCTTGACTTACTATATTAATAACAAACTCCTTTGTTTCTTCAATGTTTAACAACGTATCCTTTTTGTTTCCATTTGTTCCTTTTCGCATTGGAGAAAAACAAATAAGCATTGGATCTGCACAAATGGCTGTAAAAAAACTATATGGAGCAACATTTGGCGTTCCTTTTAAATCTATTGTAGAAACAAATGCGATAGGACGAGGAACGATTGAACCGATTAAGAGTTTGTATGCCTCTTGCCAATCTAAACTTTTCGGAGTAATTTCCACTGTTTCCTCTCCCTTCTGTCTATGAATTTTTACAAGATAAAACGAACTAAAAGAAATTGTGATCGTTTAGTTCGTTTTCATAAGGTATTCACCAGCTTTTACATCTTCAATCGAGTTATTTACTATGAAGAATATGATTAAGCTCTTCAACAAAATGACGATTATCTATATCCGTGCCTACTGTAACACGGATCGTGGAATCGAAACCAAGTAACGTTCCTGAACGGACGACAATGCCTCGTCTTAATAACTCATGTGATATACGATCGCCCGTTTCCGGAAGTTTTATCATCATGAAGTTAGACTGAGAGAGAAAGTAAGGGACACCGATTTCCTTTAGGGCTTTCTCTAAGTACTCTCTTCCTGCTTTATTCTTTTTTGCGCATTGTTGAATAAAAAGTTGATCCTTTAACGCTTCGATTGCAGCTAGCTGAGCGAGTCGATTAACATTAAAGACATCCTTCACCTTCTGAAGCTGTATACTAATTTCCTCATTCATAACCCCATATCCTATTCGCAAGCTTGCTAATCCATAAATTTTAGAAAATGTTCGAAGTACCACTAAATTAGGAAATTCATTTAATAAGGAAATGGTATCTAAATAATTCTCTGTTGTAACGTATTCAAAATATGCTTCATCAATAATAACTAATATATGTGATGGCACTTGCTGAATAAATCTTAAGAGCTCATCTTTTCCGACAATTGTACCCGTTGGGTTATTAGGGTTGCAGACGAAGATCATCTTTGTACGGTCCGTAATATGTTCTAGCATTCTTTCTAAATGGTGAGCCCCATTAAGTAAAGGGACCGAGATAGGAATACCTTCTTCTAAAAAAACGTTCGTTTTATAGCGGGGGAAAGTGACTTCTGCCATAATGGCTTCATCTCCAGAAGAAATATACGCTCTTGTAAGTAAGCGGATTACTTCATCAGATCCGTTACCAAATACGAGATTTTCTACTCTTACACCAAGGTGTTCTGAAACATTGGTTGATAGCTCTATTGCCAACCCGTCAGGATAATGATGAATAGCCTCCAAAAAGCGCGGGAGCATTTCCTTCACTCTCGGTGAGCACCCATAAACATTTTCATTTTCCGACATCTTCCTTATTACTCGAAGTCCGTACTCTTGCTGTATGTCTTCAATGCTTTTTCCTAGGACATACGGCGCAATCTCTTCAACGCGATCCCTTGTTTTAATTAGCATTTCGCTTCATCCCCTACTTAAACAACCTATTCGCTTGTCATTTTATTTCCTCATTTGGGAATACCACTACATTTCATTCCTATTGTGACAATACTGCCTGTAGGATCGATGTAGTCTCACTTCCTTATAAATTTCCTCGACGTGCTTGCTCGCGTTCTATTGATTCAAATAGCGCTTTGAAATTTCCTTCGCCGAATCCTCTAGCTCCTTTTCGTTGAATTATTTCAATGAATAAAGTCGGACGATCTACAATAGGCTTCGTGAAAATTTGAAGTAAATAGCCTTCGTCATCTCGATCAACTAAAATATTTAGCTCTTTTAATTTTTCAATTTCTTCATCAATTTCTCCAACTCGCTCAGATAACATGTCATAATAGGAGTTCGGTGTATCTAAAAACTCAACTCCGTTTTCTTTTAACTTACTTACTGTTTCAACAATATCCTCCGTTAAAAGGGCTAAATGCTGAACACCTGCACCATTAAAAAACTCTAAGTATTCCTGTATTTGTGACTTTCTTTTCCCTTCTGCAGGCTCATTAATTGGAAACTTAATTCTGCCACCATTATGCATCACCTTGGACATTAACGCAGAATATTCCGTGTTAATATCGCTATCTGTAAAGTGACGTAATTCCTTAAACCCCATAACTTTTTCATAATAACTTACCCACTCATCCATCCGCTCTACATTGCCTACCACATGGTCGATTGCAATAAGACCAGCTTCATTAAAGGGAATAGAAAATTCACATGGCTCAAAGCCTGGAGTGAAAGCACCACTATAATTCTTTCGTTCTATTAATGTGTGGATAGTATCACCGTATGTTCCAATTACAGCTTTTTTAATTTCCCCATTTTCGTCTGTTATTGTAACAGGTGGTTGAATTTCAATAGCCCCTCTCGAAACAGCCCCTTCATAAGCTTTCTCAACATCCTCAACGGTTAAAGCAATGTCTCGTACTCCGTCTCCATGCTTCTTCACAAATTGAGCTACTCTCGTCTCTTCCTTTAAACTACCTGTCACGACTAACCGAATATTTTGCTGTTGTAAAACATATGAGATTGTTTCACGATTACCCGTTTCTAAGCCTGAAAATGCGATAGGACGGAAGCCAAATGTTTTGCAAAAGAAGTGCATCGCTTGTTTTGCATTTCCTGTGTAATACTCAATATAATCAACATCTTTTACCGGAAAGAAATCCTCCGTTGTCACTTGATTCATCATTGTTTTATCTTGCATTTCAAACCCCTCCATTTTCACACGTTTACTCGTGCCGATTGTTTTTTTGGCATTGCATGAATCGCTTTTCCTTCTAGCCCTTCAATCGCCTCTAATAACCCTTCATTCATACTAGGATGTGGATAGAACGGATATAGAAGATCCTCTTCTCTAGCAACCATCTCTAAACCGATTGTCGCAGATGAGATTAGTTCCACAGCTCCAGCCCCTATCATGTGAACACCGAGCAGAAGGTCTGTACCTTTTTCCTTAATCACCTTTACAGTTCCCTGCTTTTCACCTAAAATCGCAGCATAGCCCGTTCCCGTTAAAGGATATGTGCTCGATACAACGTCATAATGTTCCTTTGCTATTTCTTCTGTCAAACCTACGGAAGCTATTGGTGGAAGCGTATGAATTACCTTGGGAAGATAGCGTTCGTCATATTCTGGTTTTAAACCATGTATCGACTGCGCTGCTACTTTTCCTTGCTTGATTGCTTTCACCGCAAGTTTTTCACCACTTGTAACATCTCCGATAGCATAAATAGAGGAAATAGAAGTACAACATTCCTGATCCACTTCAATATATCCAGCCTGTGTTTTAATGTTCAGTCTATCTATTCCTATCCCTGCTATATTTGGCTTCTTTGTGCCTGAGGCATAAAGATGAGTCCCTTCTACTGTTATTCTTTCCCCTGAAGAATCTTGCAACTGAATTTGAAGCAATTTCTCTTCCTCCTGAAAGCCAATTGCTTGATAACGAGAGAAGTGCTTGATTTTTTTCTTTTTTAGGCTTCTTTTCAACTCTTTTCTCACGGTTTCATCAAGATCAAATTCCTCTTGTGTAACAAGCGTCACTTGACTACCAAGTGCCTTCAATGAAAAAGCGAGTTCTAGGGTAATATAGTCTTGTCCATACAAAATAATATGAGCTGGAATGTCTTCTAATGTAAAAATAGTATACGAATTGAAAACATTTCGATGACCTGCTGGGATCCAGCTTTCTTGCTCCAAACCTGCACCCGTTGCGATGATACAGTGGTGGAATTTGAATACTTGAAAATCATGACCTGCTTCTACACCTACACGATCTTCCGATAAAAAAGCGGCATTTCCTTTAATGACTTCGATTTTATTTGCTTTACATAAGCCTTCTACTCCCTTTTGCAGTTGCTTAATCAGCTTATTTTTATACGTTTGAAATGTTTTCAAATTGATGATGGGCTCTTTCGATTCTAATCCCATCTCTTTTCCATGCTTCCAATCCTCTGTCCGTTTTGCTAAGGTTGTAAGAGCCTTTGACGGAATACAGCCATCGTTCAGACATACTCCCCCAAGCTCTTTTTTCTCAATAAGTGTCACTTGTATCCCTAATTGTGCAGCACGGATAGCGGCATGATAACCACCTGGGCCTCCCCCAATAATGACAAGCTCTTTTTCCTCTGCAATTTCTCCTACTACCATTTACATCAACTCCACAAGCATTGTACTAGGATTCTCTATATATTGCGTTAATAGATTAGTAAACTTTACTGCTGTACCGCCATCTGCAACCCGATGATCAAATGAAAAGGAGATATTCATCATCTTTCGAATAACGATGTCATCTGTGTCATTTACCATTGGGCGTTTTTTTGTTTTATGAAAAGCAATTAATGCTGCCTCTGGTGGATTAATAATCGGTGTTGCACCTATCGACCCATGAAGCGGTCCAACATTGCTTACCGTGAAGGTACCACCCTTTAGATCTGCTGAAGTTAGTTGATTCTGAAGAGTTCGTTGAGTCAGATCCTTCAATTCAGCTTGAAGTTGACGGATGGACTTTTTCTCAACATGTGAAAGAACAGGCGCAATTAAAC
This sequence comes from Bacillus spongiae, assembly GCF_037120725.1. Taxonomy (NCBI): domain Bacteria; kingdom Bacillati; phylum Bacillota; class Bacilli; order Caryophanales; family Bacillaceae; genus Bacillus; species Bacillus spongiae. The sequence goes on along the minus strand of NZ_JBBAXC010000018.1, from coordinate 71,115 downwards.
CATCCTCCGTATCGATAGCTATTCCAAAGTGATGTGCTTCATGAAGATGAATCATTTCATTCTCTTCATCTAGCGTACTATTAAAAATAGGGTATTCTTTTAAAGATAATGACAAGGCTTTTAAGAAGAAGACGGCAATCGATATGTTAACTCCTTCTGCCTTTAGCTGTTCACGTACTTCGAATACGTTCGTAACATCAATCTCTTCAAAAGAAGTACAATGTGGTATCGTACGTAGCGATGTCTTCATTTTATGAGCAATTTGCTTCCGTCTCCCTCGAAAAGGAAGATTTCTGTTTGTTGTTTCAAGATTTTTGCTCGATTCGGGTTGATTTACGGTTACGGTTTCAACTACGGCTGTTTTTTCATCAGCATAGTTTTGAACATCCTCATCCGTTATTCTTCCACTTATTCCTGAACCCTGAATATTTTCAAGCAGCACACCTAATTCTCTGGCCATTTTCCTTGTATAAGGAGAGGCTAATATTTGCTTTCTCTTCTTTTCTTGTTTCTTTTTTTCTTCAGAAATCGTTATGATCGTTGTTCCAACAGGAACCGTTTTTCCTGTCGAGACAAGCAACTTCTGGATAATTCCATTTATTGGTGAAGGGATTTCAGCGGTCATTTTATCCGTTTGAACCTCTACTAATGGCTGGTCTGCGACCACAACATCCCCAGGCTTCACAAAATAATGGGAAATATGGGCTTCTGTCATGCCTTCCCCAATATCATTCAGCTTTACTTCCATTCTTTAACCCTCCTAAAAGGACATTACTTTTTCTACTGCTTCTACCACTCGATCGACTGTTGGTAAATAATAATCCTCCAAACCAAAATACGGTACAGGCGTGTCAAAACCAGCTACTCGTTCTGTAGGTGCCTTCTGAAACAGAAAACATTTGTCATTAATAATAGAAAGCACATCATTTGCCACTCCGCCTGTCTCGTGTGCCTCTTGTACAATAACCGTTCTACCTGTTTTTTCGACAGATTCCATAATTAGATCCTTATCTAATGGATAAAGTGTGCGAAGGTCAAGAACATCACAAGAAATCTCTTTGCATTTTGCTGCAGCTTCCATAGCAACTTTCACCATAGCGCCCCACGCAATAATGGTGACGTCATCCCCTTCCTTCATTCGCCTACCTTTCCCAATTTCCACTGTGTATTTCTCACTTGGCACCTCACCTCGAGCTGACCGATAAAGATGCATTGGTTCAAGGTATAAAACAGGATCTGGATCCTCTATGGAAGAAATGAGTAATCCTTTCGCATCATAAGGAGTAGAAGGACAGACAACTTTCAGTCCTGGCATGTGAGTGAATAACGCTTCCGTACTGTCCGAATGGATTTCTGGTGCTCTTACCCCTGCACCATACGGAGCACGGATGACCATTGGAACTGTAAAGTGGCCGAGTGTTCTCGAACGAAGCCTTGAAGCATGAGTCATAATTTGTTCATAAGCTGGGTAAATGAATCCTAAAAATTGAATTTCAGCAACTGGGCGAAATCCATTACAAGCCATTCCAATCGCCGCTCCGATAAAGCCCGCTTCACTTAAAGGCGTATCCATCACCCTTGACTCACCGAATTCTGTTTGAAGACCTTCTGTCGCTCGGAATACCCCGCCGTTTTTCCCAATATCTTCTCCCATTAAAATGACATCTTCATGTTCCTTCAACATAACCCGTAATGCATCCGTAATAGCACTGACAAGCGTTAACGTTCTTGTTTTTTCAACCGTTTTCATTTCATTCCTCCTTCTAAATGCTGCAGTAGCTTTTCTTTTTGCTCTGTAATCATCCATGTCGGCTCTGCAAATACATGATCGAAGATTAAACGAGGATCTGCTTTCGGAAAGGCTTCCATATCATGCACGGCTTGATCAACTTCAGCATGTGCCTTTTGCTTTATACTAGTTACCCATTCTTCATCCCACCACTCATGATTCTTCATCAATTTTTCCAGGCGGACGAGCGGATCTTTTTCACGTCGTTCTTGGCTATCATTTTGGTCTCGATATTTTGTTGGATCATCCGCCGTTGTATGTGCTCCGTACCTCCAGGTAACGGCTTCAATCAGAGTCGGCCCTTCCCCATTCCGTGCTCTTTGCAAGGCTTTTTTCGTCTCTTCATATACGGCGAATACATCATTTCCGTCCACTCGCACTCCTGGTATATCATAAGAGAGCGCTTTTTGCGCAATCGTTTTTGTGTTCATTTGTTTATGAAGGGGGACTGAAATCGCATAATAATTATTTTGATTTAAAAAAACGACTGGTGCTTTTAACACACTCGCTACATTAAGTCCTTCATGGAAGTCCCCCTCAGATGTAGCACCATCGCCAAAATAGACAATGGCAGCATGATTGCTTCCTTTCAACTTCTCGGCATAAGCAGCACCAGCTGCATGCGGTAGTTGGGTTGCAATCGGAATACCAGGTGGAAAAATTCTCTTTCCGTCTGGCGGCACACAGCCTTCATTTCTTCCATTCCAAAACAATAAAATATTTCGTAAAGAATGACCAAATGTCATTGTTGCTCCATGGTCTCGATAAGAAGGGAACAACCAGTCGTCCTTTCTTAAAGCAAGCGCACTTCCGACCTGTGAAGCTTCTTGACCTTCATAAGGGGCATAAGTTCCAATTCGTCCTTGTCGCTGTAAACTGATTGCTTTTTTATCAAAAACCCTAATACGGTTACATTGTTCATAAAAAGAATACACTTGTTCTTTATCAATCTTTCCTTCATAGAAAGTGTCAACAATGACACCCTCTTCATTCACAATTTGTTTAATTGGAAATTGACTCTCCATTCCTTCACCTCTTTTTAAGTTCTCACTGACCATTTCGGCCTTTTCATATGGGAAAAGAAGCTATTTCTACGTGCTCGGGACTGAATTCGCTCCTCACAAAAGGTGTCTCCTGCCTCAATCGTTGTAATTCCGTTCGCCTCTGCATCTTTGTAGATTTTCATGAGGGAATGATAGATTGTTCTTGTTTTTTGCAACACTCTTTCTTTATTAGGCTCATATAGCTCATCTGCCACTTGAATCAGCCCACCTGCATTCACAATATAATCAGGTGCGTAAAGAATTCCTCTTTCATGGAGTTTCTTACCGTGTTCTGTCGTAAGAAGTTGGTTGTTTGCAGAACCGACGACAGCTTTGACTTTTAATTCACGAAGAGTTTGATCGTTTATTACTCCTCCTATTGCACAAGGAACAAAAATGTCCGCATCTACACCGTAGATTTCATCACCTGCTACTACCTTTACTGTAGTCCCAAGCTCCTTGGCTTTCGTTAATAGCTCATCAATCACCGCTTGATTAATGTCTGTTACAAAAAGCTCTGCACCCTCTTCAATTAAGCTTAGCGCAACTTTTATGCCTACTTTTCCTAACCCTTGAATGGCATACTTTCTGTTATGTAAATCATCGGACCCCCATATCATGTGGTTGGTTGCCCTTAAACCGTAGATAACGCCCATCGCAGTCGGTACAGAGGAATCTCCACTTCCACCGTACACTTCATCAACCCCAACTATACAATTTGTTTCTTTTAAGGCATAAATGAAATCATCTGGAGTCGTTCCCATGTCCGTTCCTGTGTAAAAGCGTCCGTTTAACGACTCAACAAATTGTCCAAATGCACGAAAAAGCTCTGGACTTTTATCCTTCTGTGGATCACCAATAATAACAGCTTTACCTCCACCGAAATCTACATCAGCTGCCGCACATTTATACGTCATGCCTTTGGATAGTCGTAAAACATCTTCTAACGCTTCATCAACCGATTGATACGGCCGCATTCTACAGCCCCCTAATGCCGGTCCAAGAGTCGTATTATGTATCGCAATGACAGCCTTTAAACCCGTTTCCTCGTCATTACAAAAAACAACTTGCTCATGTTCAGAAATTTTTTCAAACATATCCATTTTGCTCCCCCTTTAAATGACCTTATGATGACGCTTTCATTTTTTCGTTAAAAAAAATAGCTTTTACACAGTTGTAGAGCTAATTAAACGGCTTATTTTCTCTTTTTTCAAAATCACCTGCTTGACCTTTCCAGTGCCAATTAAACCTGTTGAATTTTTCGTCTCTACTTTCGTTAAGACCTTATTATTCGATACTTCCTCTGCTGTTGCTTTAATTTCGATAATGGATCCCTCAATACATGGAGCTATATGTTCCATGGATACAGCGGCTCCCATTCCTTCTTCATCTTCCTCTAAATAAGGAAGAATCATTTGGCGTGAAACCCATTCCATATGGTAAACCATTGAGACTGTCGAATAGACGGGGTGAACAATGTTTCCCTCAAACTGGGCAAACATCTCACGGGTAACTCGAACTTTGATTAACATCGTGTCGCCTACCTCTAACCCTGACTTCATCGCTTTCCCCCTTTAGTCCGTAAAACTACATGATTTTATATAACGTTTATTTAACGATATAATAACATTTTGTTAAGAAAATAGTCAATAAATTATAAAAATTAGAACTATTACTTTATAGTCAATTGAGCAATAATTTTTTACCACAACAAAAAAAGGGCTGTTAGCCCTCTTTTCGCCCTTACGATAAAATCGCACGGTCACTTGCAAGCTTATTTCCACGAATACGTTGAAATTCTTGAAGTAAGCCTTCCACTGTTAAGTGCTCCTTCTCCTTTTCATCCACTTGTAAAATAATTTGTCCCTTATCCATCATAATTAAGCGGTTCCCTAAATCGATTGCCTGCTGCATATTATGCGTCACCATCAATGTTGTTAGCCCATACTTTTCAACAATTTCCTTTGTCAAATTCGTTATGAGCTCGGCTCTTGATGGATCAAGTGCCGCCGTATGTTCATCGAGCAACAGAATAGAAGGTTCAGTAAACGTCGCCATTAAAAGTGATAGTGCCTGACGCTCGCCACCTGAGAGCATACCAACCTTTGCATTTAAGCGATCCTCTAGCCCTAAATGCAAGTTTTCTAACACTTCTTTAAAAAATACTCTCCTCTTTTTCGTAACACCTTTCCTCAACGTTCTCATTTTATTTCGAGAATAGGCCATCGCTAAGTTTTCTTCTATTGTCATAGATGGTGCTGTTCCAGCCATCGGGTCTTGAAAGACTCGTCCGATTAACTTCGCTCGTTTATATTCAGATAACCTCGTTACCTCTTCCTGATCAATATATACGCTTCCGATATCAGGCGTCAGCACCCCTGATATCATATTCATCAATGTCGATTTCCCTGCTCCGTTACTTCCGATCACCGTGACAAAGTCGCCTGGCTCAAGCTTTAAGTCAACATGGTTAAGGGCTATTTTTTCATCAGGTGTCCCCTCATTAAAAACTTTAAAAATATTATTTAAGTGTAACACCATTCTCACCCTCTTTCTTATCTACCACCTGTTTATTGAGAAAATGTTGCTGCCTTTCTGCTTTTCGTTTTCTTTCTTTGAAGGCTTCGATTACTTTTGGCATAATCAAAGCAATAATCACAATCGTTGCTGTTATAATTTTCAAATCCCCTGCTTCCAGAAATTCAACTCGTAATGCAAAACTAACCACTAATCGGTAAATGATCGCTCCAAATACGACAGCAAATGTCGTTCTAACAATCGTTTTCGTTCCGAATAATGCTTCACCTATAATAACCGATGCTAATCCGATAATGATCATCCCAATTCCCATTCCCACATCAGCGAAGCCATTATATTGAGCAATCAATGCACCGGAAAGTGCAACCATACTATTAGAGATTCCAAGCCCTAAAATAATTAAAACATTTGTGTTAGCAGAAAGACTGCGTATCATACGTTGATTATCTCCCGTAGCCCTTAACGCCAGCCCTACTTCCGTTTGCAAGAAACGATCCGTCACAAATTTAATGAAAAACGTAACGATTATCATTAGTAATATAATGGCCCATGTTTGTGGTAAATCTTCATTTCCTAATCCAAAAAACGTTAGCATCTTATTCAATGCTCCGTCAATCCCAAGCTTCTCCGTAATTCCCGCCACATTCGTAAAGGCGGTTTCTTGACTAAATAAAGGAATATTTGGTGTATCCATAATTCTTAGATTAATAGAATAAAGAGCAATCATCATTAAAATACCAGATAGTAGAGGATTAATTTTTCCATAAGTATGCAGAATACCGGTCAAACAGCCTGCAATAAAACCAGCCACAATTGCCACCACTGTAGCAAAAAATGGATCATTCCCATTTATGATGAGGGTAGCAGCGACTGCTGCCCCCGTCACAAAACTACCATCTACAGTTAAATCTGGAAAATCAAGTACTCGAAACGTTAAATATACCCCTAACGCCATAATGGCATAAATAATCCCTGATTCGAAGGAACCAAATACCGCTGTAAACACTAAGAATCATCCTCTCTTATTCGCCTTCAAAAACTTCTACTTCCCAGGAATCATCCATTTCAATTCCTTGTTCTTTTGCAGCTTCTTTGTTCACTACAAGCTCAAAGCTTTCAGGATACCCTACTTCGAGTTCGGATGGCTTCTTATCTCCATTTAATAATTCAACGGCCATTAAACCTGTTTGATAACCTAAATCCTTGTAATTAAACCCACTAGCAGCAAAAGCACCCCGTTTCATTGAATCCAGCTCTCCTGCAAATAAAGGAATATCTTTATCATTAGCAACTGCTATTAACGAGTCTAATGCAGAAACAACGGTATTATCTGTCGGCATATAAATAGCATCTACTCGTCCTACAAGCGAATCCACCGCTTGCTTCACCTCGGCTGATTGCGCAACTGAAACCTCAATAAGCTCTCCGCCATTTTCTTCTACTATTTTTTTCACTTCTTTCACTTGTACAGAAGAGTTCTGTTCACCAGAATTGTAAACAACTCCAATCTTTTTTGCCCCAATTTCATTTACCATAAACGATACTGTCTTTGAAATAGCTTCAGGATGTGTATCCGTTGTCCCTGTTATATTTTCACCAGGTTGATCAAGTGCTGCAACAAGCTCAGCTCCCACTGGATCGGTTACTGACGTAAAGACAATTGGAATATCCTTCGTTGCATTAAGGACACTTTGTGCACTCGGCGTAGAATTTGCAAAAATCATATCCACCTTATCACCAACAAATTTTTTGGCTATAGTCGAATTGTTATTTGGATCATTCTGTGCGTTTTGGACATCATACTCAATATTATCTCCTTCTTTGTAACCGTTTTCTTCAAGTGCTTCTTTAAACCCCTCAAAGGCAGCATCTAATGACGGATGCTCAACAATCTGTGTTACCCCAATCACGATCATTTCATCCTCTTTTCCGTTTCCGTTACTCTCACTGCTACCACACCCTGATAAAATGAGCATAGCTGTTACAAACATCATTGTCGCTATAATAGATACCTTTTTCATCTTCCATCCCCCTATCTTTTTATAGAAAAATCGTCAAGCACTACTACCTAAATATAATGTTTTCAACTCGCTCGTGATGATATCGTTATAGTATCACCCCCTTCTCCTAAACGTCAATAATATTCCGAAAATTTTAAATAATATATCTATTTTTAAAGAAGTAATTTTAATAGAAAGGTTACGATCATTCATTTGATTCAAATAAATGACAGCCCTATTAATAGGAGATAACTGAAAAAGGTCTCACAAATTCAATTCGAAAATGTGAGACCTTTTTTCAGAGGCCGAAGAAACATTAATGTTATAATCTAGCCAAATTTAAATTATTTAATTAACACCAACCGCATCAAATGAAGCTGATACTGCCGCTACTTCTGGACCATTAGCTCCATATAAATCAGTAGCTGATTGAATTAATGAAGAACGCAACTGGCTAAACGTAGATGATTCCGTTAAATATTGTGTCAATGCACGATAATAAATTTGACCTAGCTTATCCTTTCCTATACCTGTAACAGTAGTTCCAAAGTGCGTACCACCTTCGCTAATTAAATATGCTGCCTTATTAGCAATACCACTGTTAATATGCACACCACCATTATCTAGCGTACCTGTATATCGATCATCATAATGATCCGGGTCTCCATATTTTGCAGGGTCTGCCATTGAGCGAAGTGCATCATTCGCTACCCCAGGAGTATAAATGTCTTCTCCCATGTCCCAATCGGGGTCAATCCCTTCGTGGAATTCTACTAACGTACCAAATACATCTGACATAGATTCATTGATTGCACCGGACTCATTTTGATAGATTAGATTAGCACTAAAATCGGTCACCGCATGTGTTAATTCATGACCTACTACGTCAAGAGAACCTGATAGCGCCACAAACTCTCTTCCATCACCATCTCCATAAATCATTTGAGTGCCCACCCATGCTGCGTTATTATAATTTCTTCCGAAATGCACGGTTGATATTATTTCAGCATTATTGTCATCATAGCTGTCTCTTCCAAAGACATCTTTATAATAATCATAAGTCACTCCTGCGTAATAATGTGCATCAACTGCAGCACTATCATAGCTTGCATTGAATTGATTATCAGCATCTGACCAAAGTGTTCCAGGTAATTTAGTCACATAGTTTCTTTCATTTATTTTATTTGCTGCATCATAGGTAAAGATTCCGTTCCCACGTGTATAATCAATTAATGAATAGGAGGAACCATCAAAGTAAGTATTTAATGACTTTTGATCGCCTAAGACACCCGTACCAGTACCGATAGCATCTCCTGCTGTATGAATATTGCTATGTTTTGCTATCACTTCACCAGACGCGGCATCTACAAAATAATCTACGTTACCTAGTTCTGGGGAAAAATAAAGAAAATTGATGGCATATGCATAGTTAGCAGTCTCCCCATCTGTGAAGATGACTAATTCTGCCTGTGGTTTTTTTTCAAAGTCAGGTGCATCTGGTAGGGATGCTACTAGACTTTCTTCAGCAATCGCCAATGCTTCTTTTTTCGTTATTTTTTGTTCTTTCTTTAAGGAATTCTTTTTATCAAGCTCAGGTAAAGCCGTACCTGAAAGTGCCGTCAAGACACCATCTTGATCAATATGTGCTGTCAGAGTAGCCCCAAATACTGGTGTTCCTTTATATACTTGTTGTAATCGAAGAAATGTATAACCAAGATCATCCTTCTTTTTTTCTTTAATGACAAACGCATTTTTAGATGAACCATTAATCTTAAACAAATCTTTTTTACTATCAATATACCCAAATAAAATTTCTTCTGAATTTTTATCTGAAGGTTCTGTTAATTTCCCGGAAATAAATTCCGGTGTTTTCACCTTTTCATTCCAATTTACCTTTTCTAATTGATTACTAGACTTCGCTAGTACATCGTTCACAGAAGGGGCAACAAAAGTACCTAACGCCAATGAACTTGCCAATACAGTGGTAACTATCTTTTTTCTCTTTTTCATTCTTCCACCTCTTCATTTTTTATTCTACTAGTTTTCATATGAAATTAGTTGTATTTAAACAAACAAATAGCAACTAATGTATATGTATACATCAATATAGTAATTTTATAAAAAAGTAAATATTCCGTCAATTACTTTTATTAAATCCATACTAAGTATCTATATTTATTGTAAAATTTTCTTTTTTATAGTATATTTACCTTTTTTATTACTCTTCTAACTTTGCATTGATAAAATAAATGATTATTTTATCAATGTACGTAGAAAAACAGGCGATAATTACAGTTATCGTACTTTGAAATTCTAGATCATTAATCATATAATGTTGGCCATTACAGCCTTAACTAGTAACGTTTCTACGTTTTTCTTCAAGTACTTGACTAGTAGACTTCCCTTTTTCGATTCTGTTCCTACTATTTTACGATTAGCGACTTGTTCTTTACACCCGCTATGTCACTTGACTAGTGAAAATAAGGAACATGAAGTAAAAAAGACAGAACCAAAAAAGTTGTCCTGTCCATTACACATAAAATTATTTATCTACTAAATGACGATGCAGAATCATAAAAAACTGTAAGCCTTTTGCAATTCTGTTTTTGCGTCGTTCACCATCTCTATTAATAAATCACTGACCTGTGGTAGGTCATTTATTAGCCCTGCAATTTGCCCACTGTTAATAAACCCCTCTTCTAAATTCCCATCCACTGCCCCTATTCGATGATAATCCTCTGACGTCTTATTATTGAACTCATCACTTGTTACTCCATCTTTTTCTTTTTTAAGAAGCATTTCACTGTATGGTGTTTTTAACACTCTTCTCACTCTACCAACGCTTCTACCTACAATGACCGTACTATTATCATCAGCATTTAAAATACTATTTTTGTAGTGTTCGTGGAAGGGTGCTTCTTTCGTTGCGATAAATCGTGTTCCCATTTGGACACCGCATGCGCCTAAGGAAAGCATCGCCGCCAGCCCTCTTCCATCTCCAATTCCACCGGCGGCCACAACAGGGACTTGAACTGCTTCCACTATTTGTGGAATAAGTGCCAATGTGGTTGTTTCAAGATGAGAATTTATTCCCGCAGCTTCATAACCTTCTGCAACGAGAATATCCGCTCCAGCCTTTTCCGCTTTTCTAGCTTGTTTTGTCGAAGCAACTACACAGATCACTTTTATACCCGCCTGCTTTAAAATAGGAATTATTGGCGATGGATTACCTGCCGATAGAGAGACGACAGGTACCTCATATTTCATTATTAAAGAAAGTAATTCCTTCAGATAAGGTGTAACAGATATCGCTATATTTACTGCAAAAGGCTTCTCTGTTAACGATTTTAATTCTTTTATTATTTGCTCAACTTCATTAGGGGGTAACGTACCTGTCCCTATAGCTCCAAGCCCACCGGCATTCGAAACAGCTGCTGCTAAACGACTAGAGCTTATATTCCCCATTCCCCCTTGAATAATAGGATGCTCAATTTGTAGAAGTTCTATTAATCTATTCACAAAAATCCTCCCCTCGTAAAAATAATGTTATACTATTAATAAAATTCAGGCAATAACAAACCTACCTTTTAAGGAAGGAACACCGTTATGAGGTGATGGCAAAACAACTCAGATAATATCTTCAGAGCTCGTTGGTTGAACGTTAAAGCATCTTACTGATTCCCTCTCCTAAACTTGCACATATATCTTTTGCCTTTCTTCGTACAAAACCACAGAGAAAGCTATCAATATGACCCCTCCCTCCTCCATACCAATAAACTATTCCAGAAATTTATTTAAGCATTGAAGTTCTTGAATACCCTCCCAGACCAATCTTTTAGACATGAAAAAATGATGCTTTTCTCATTAGAAAAGCATCACCTAAATATAAATCTTCTCTTAACACACTACCAATCACTCGTTTTATTCTTCTTCATTCTAATATTAATGGGTGATCTAACACATTATATGCCTGATCCTTTCCTTCCATTTCATTCCCTTCCCGAAACACAGCTTCGAAAAAGCGTGAAGAAGGAAGCGCTAGTTCTTTATAATACTGGCTAAATAATGTAGCTGCCTGCCCACCCAGCCATTTCTCAGGAAGAAGTTCTTGAGGAAGGCCTGGGTCGACAAATAGAAACTTCCGATATTCATGGACTAACTTCGTTCTCTCTACAAAACATTCTGCATCGGTCATATTTCCATCCATTATTTTCTGTTTAGCCATCATATGTTGATCACTATAAAAGTGAATAAACTCCTCGTATCGAGTATTAATATCGTCTAAATCCCAGCTTTTTTCGACTAAGCTTTTATTTGCATGGGGTCCCTTGTAATCAGCTACAAAAAAGTCAACATACGGCTGAATATTGTACTTTTCTATTAGATCTTCCACTTGTTTTTCTAAATTGTTAGGAGATAGCCAAAAGCTATTAGAAAAGGAGCCAAACCCACTCCAAATAAGTTCCTTTCTAAGCTCATCTCGAATACTTCTAATTTCTTCCGGAATTGTATACATGAAGATTCGCCATTCCCCGTCCCACTTTTCAGGCTTTAATTTAAAAATCCGCTTTGCAGCTTCTTCCATCCGCTTTATTCCACGTTCCGTTAATGAATAATAGCTTTTATTCCCCTGCTTCTCGGCTTGTACCCAACCTTGCTTATTCATTCTTGAAATGGCTGCTCTTACAGCTTGGTCGTTATGGCCAAACTCCTTTAATAAACGAATTAAACTACCAATCCAAATCTTGTTTCCGTAGTTACGTATATAATCACCATATAGTGTAAAAATCATCGACCTCGTGTTCATATCATGTCTCCTTATGCTTCGTACCATTCTCTGCTTATTATTTTCAAAATAAAATATCTTATAACGAATCATTTACGTTTATTCACTATCATATCATATAAAACCCTTGCAAATATACTAATATTCTAAATATTATACTGTTTGGACTGCGTAACTTAAAAATCCCATAGAATATTCTATGGGATTTTACTCTTATATCACTATAACGATATTACGGTATATTTTTCACAATGGTTGCGATTCCTTGTCCTACTCCTACACACATCGTAGCAAGTCCATAGTCGACCTCTCGTTTTTTCATTTCATGTATTAATGTTGTTAATATTCTAGCACCACTAGCCCCTAGAGGGTGACCAAATGCGATTGCTCCTCCGTTTACGTTGACTCTATCAACAGGGATATCTAGTTCCTTTATACAAGCGATAGACTGTGAAGCAAATGCTTCATTTAATTCTATTAATCCTAAATCTTTAACAGACAACGAAGCCCTTTTTAACGCTTTTCTCGTTGCGTAAATAGGACCTAGACCCATAATGTTAGGTTCTAATCCGGCAGTTGCTGAGGTGACATATTGGGCAAGAGGGGTCACACCAAGCTCCTCTGCTTTCCGTTTGCTCATTAGAAGTAAAGCAGAAGCACCGTCATTAATTCCTGAAGCATTTCCCGCCGTCACTGTCCCCGCTGAAAGTAGCGGTTTTAAGTTTGCTAGTTTTTCCAACTTTGTCATTGGTCGCGGATGCTCGTCTGTATCTACTATTACTTCATTTCCTTTTTTATCTAAATATTTCACTGGAACAATTTCATTCTCCAATCGGTTTCCACTCATGGCTTTAAAAGCTTTTTGCTGACTACTAAAGGCAAAGTCGTCTTGTTCTTCACGAGAAATTTGATATTGCTTTGCCACATTTTCTGCTGTCTGCGGCATACTATCCGTCCCATACATTTCATCCAATGTATCATTTACAAACCGCCAACCAATTGTCGTGTCAAACAGTTCGGAATTTCCACGAGGAAATTCACTGTCCGGCTTCGCCATTACATATGGAGCTCTTGTCATACTCTCCGTACCGCCAGCAATAAAAATATCGCCCTCTCCAGCGATAATAGCACGAGCAGCGTAGTTTACAGCATCTAAGCCCGATCCACAAAGACGGTTAATCGTCGTACCAGCTACGTCCACAGGAAGGTTTGCTAATAAAGCAGACATTCTGGCAACGTTACGATTATCTTCTCCTGCTCCGTTCGCATTGCCGAGTACTACCTCTTCAATCTGCTTTAGTGGAACCGTACGATTACGTTCTAAAAGGGCCCTTATGACGATTGCTCCTAAATCATCCGGTCGAATATGCTTTAGTGCTCCTTTGTATCGCCCAATCGGAGTACGAACTGCATCAACAATCACAACCTCATTCATACATTCACCTCCGCCGAGTAATCATAAACACCTTTCCCGGTCTTTCTCCCAAGTCTCCCCGCCTTAACATACTGTTCTAGCAAAGGAGCAGGACGATATTTCTCACCTAGCTTTTCATGCAGGTAACGTAAATTATTTAAGCGCGTATCTAAACCAACAAGATCTCCCAGTTCAAATGGTCCCATTGGATAATTCAAGCCAAGCTTAATTGCTTTATCAATTTCTTCTGGTGAACCAAGCCCTTCTTGAAGCATATAGAAAGCCTCATTACCGACAAGTGCACTAATACGACTTGTAACGAAGCCAGGAAATTCATTCACAACGACGGTTTCTTTTCCCATTTGCTGAGCAACCTCTTTCGTCACTTCCGTCGTTTCATTACTTGTCTCTAACCCTTTAATAATTTCGACAAGCGGCATTTTATGAACAGGATTAAAAAAGTGCATCGCAATCACTTTACTTGGTCGATTTGTAAACGAAGCAATTTCAGTTGGACTCATAGTAGACGTGTTCGTAGCAAAAAAACAAGATTCCTTTGCAAACTTATCTATCGTTTCAAAGACCCTTTGCTTAATTGAGACTTTTTCTGGGACAGCTTCTATAATAAAATCGGCATCTTGCACAGCTTCTTCTATATGCGTTGAAAAAGATAACCGATCCCAGCTTTGAACTTTTTCCTCAATGGATAGTTTTCCTCGCTGCACTCCTTTTTGAAAAAGAGCGGTAAGATTAGCTTCTGCAGCTGTTAACACCTCTTCATTGACGTCCACTACCGTCGTTTGAAACCCTTTGACCGCTGCAACGTAAGCAATCCCTCTTCCCATGACTCCTGAACCAATGACAACAATCGATTCAATCACTTATCCCACTCCTCATGAATTAATAAATAGTTTACTATATGTAGAAAAACCCCACTGGTATAACAGTGGGGTAATAGAATAATAACCGACTGTTAGAGTCCAAATGGGTTTAATGGACGACTGCCAAAATAGGAAATGATACTCTTCGTCTCCGTATACAAATCTAGCGTTTCAATACACAACTCTCGCCCAAATCCAGACTGTTTATAACCACCGAACGGTGTACCTGGGAAGGCTGAAAATGGACAATTCACCATTACAATTCCTGCCTCAATTTGTTTAGATACTCTGGTTGCTCTTGCATAGTCCTTTGTCCAAAGAGCCGATCCTAACCCGTATTCACTATCATTTGCTAGCTTAACAGCTTCCTTTTCATCCTTAAACGGCATAACTACCACAACAGGTCCAAATATCTCTTCTTTTACGACCTTCATGTCATGATGAACATTTGTAATGACGGTCGGTTCATACCAATATCCAGCTTCGAACCCTTCAATTTCAGCCACTTTTCCACCAGTAACAATGGTTGCGCCTTCTTCTTTGGCTGACTGTACATATCCATCAATGACCTTTAATTGTTCTTCACTAATAACAGCACCTATATGTGTGGTTTTATTGAATGGATCACCTAATTGAAGTTTTTTTGTTTTTTCTACAAACTTCTCCATAAAGGTTTCGTAAATACTTTCATGAATATATAATCGTGAACGAGCTTCACAGGATTGCCCCGTATTATAAAAAATACCAAATAAGGACCCATCAACAGCAGCATCAATATCCGCATCCTCAAACACAATATTTGGTGACTTCCCACCAAGTTCTAACGTCACTCGTTTAAGTGTCTGAGATGCTTTTTCCATAATATTTTTTCCAATTGGTGTTGAGCCTGTAAACGCTACTTTATCTACCTTTTCATGCTCTACTAAGTAGTTCCCAACCGAAGACCCTGCCCCTGGAAGAATGTTCACTACCCCTTCCGGTACACCGGCTTCAATGCATATCTCTCCTAGTACGATCGCTGTTAATGGAGTTAATGTAGCCGGTTTTACAACGATAGAGCAGCCAGTAGCAATGGCAGGAGCAATTTTCCACGCTGCCATCATAAGTGGATAATTCCAAGGAATGATTTGGGCACATACACCAACTGGCTCCTTTTCAGCAACATTTTGAAATTGCCCAGGTACATTGTTTACATTGCCACGATGTCCAACAATCGCCCCTGCATAAAATTCAAAATCTTCAATCGCTTGCATAACTTGACCTTGTGCAGCAGACAGACTTTTTCCGCTATCAAGGATTTCTAATTCTACCAACTCATTGAATCGAGCTCTCATGATGCCAGCAATTTTATTTAATACGCGAGAGCGTTTATTGATAGGAGATTTTTTCCACTTACCATAATCAAACGATTGGCGCGCTGCAAGAATTGCCTTCTCTGCATCCTCAATCGTTGCCTTTGCAACAGTTGCAATCTTTTCACCTGTAGCAGGGTTATACGTCGTAAACGTCTCTGCCCCATCTACTCTTTCACCATTAATAATCATGCTGTAATGCTGTCTTTTCATTTCCAATGTTTCAAACCTGGCTTCTTTGACTTGTGTCATTATATCGTCTCCCTATCTATTTATTTCCCTTGAAAGCTTGGCTTTCTTTTATCTATAAATGCATGAACACCTTCATGATGATCATGAGTTTTACCAGCAATTCGTTGACCTTCCGCTTCTTTTGCCATATACTCATCGAAATCATAAACCCAACTTGCTCGTAAAGAGCGCTTTATTAGACCAATTGCCTTTGTCGGCTTAGCAGCAAGCATTTCCGCAAAGGCTGTCAAATCCTCCTGCCATTTTTCTGAATCAATTACTTTCGTCACAAGTCCTAAGCTTTTCGCTTCTTCTGCAGAGATTTTATCTCCCATTACAGCGAGCTCGAGAGCTTTTGCATGTCCAATCAGGCGAGGAAGATAATATAAATTACCTGAATCAGGGATTAAGCCAACATGAATAAATGCTTGTACTAGACTTGCCTTCTCGTGAATTAAACGAAAGTCACATGCTAACGCTAAGCTTAAGCCTGCACCCGCTGCCACACCATTAATTCCAGCAATAATGGGTTTTTCACAACGAGAAATCTCCTGCATCATAGGTCCGTATCGTTTCCTCAATACCTCCCCATGATCCATTTCTTCACTAACACCACTAAGGTCTTCCCCTGAACAAAAGGCTCTTCCTTGTCCAGTAAGGACAATGCAACGAACATCTCCTGCTTTTGACGATTCTTTAATGGCTTTTTGAATTTCTCTATTAAGTTGTTCTGTAAAAGCATTTAATTTTTCTGGGCGGTGTAACGTTACCCAAGCGACACCGTTCTTTACCTCATATCGAATCGTTTCAAACATTATGTACCTCCTTACCGACCGCGATAGTTTGGTTTTCTTTTTTCCATAAACGCTTGCATTCCCTCTTTTTGATCCTCAGAAGAAAAAAGCAACGAGAAATTTTTACGTTCAAACTTCATTCCTTCAGCTACTGACATATCTACTGCCTTTAATGTAGCTTCCTTGATCATCCGAACCGAAAGCGATGGCTGCTCGGCAATTTTTTGTGTAAATCGAACCGTTTCTTCTAATAGAAGCTCTGGCATGAATGTTTGATTAATAATGCCTAACCTCTCAGCTTCCGTCGCTGACATGCGGTCTCCTGTAAGCAACCATTCCATCGCTCGCGTTTTACCAATCAACTTCGTTAGTCGTTGAGTCCCACCTGCTCCAGGCATAATCCCAAGCTGAACTTCAGGGAATCCGAATTCTGCATTATTTGCTGCAAATAATAGATCACAACAAAGTGCAAGCTCAAACCCTCCTCCTAGAGCGAAGCCTTGGACAGCACCAATGATAGGTTTTTTAATTTCGGCAATATGGTCCCATGAACGGAACTGGTTCTTCAATTCAATATCAACGGCTCCGACTGTCGCCATTTCTTCAATATCTGCTCCAGCAGCAAACGCGCGACCATTTCCAGTTAGGACAATGACCTTCACACTTTCTTCCTCATCATATCGCTCTAAACAATCAAGTATTTCTATGACCATTTTTTGATTAATAGCATTTAAGACGTGAGGCCGATTTAATTCAATAAAGCCAAGTTCACCCTCAACCTTCGTCTGAATGTATTCGAAATCAGTCATTGACTTCCTCACCAATCATTAAGGTAACTAAATCACCTGCAAACGACATCAAATCTTTTCCTGAAGCCTTTGCTTCATCCGTCTTCATCGCTTCCTTTAATGCTTGGTGGCTATCATAATACATCTCACACATTAAATAATATTTTCCTTCGCCACCCATTGGAGAACCAACGATTTTCGTTACCTCCATTTTTCTCAAGCCTGGAATTTTAGCTGTAATAGGTCCATGTGTTCCAAAATAATGTTCATCAAATTTCTCTTGATTCTCCGGATGCTTATATAGCGCGATTAATTTAATCATGTCAATCTCTCCCTATTTATAGTTTTATTTTTTACATATCAATTGATATTGGTTTCATTGCTTCAAAAGGATTTTTGCACTGTTTACAATACAAAATACTCCGACAAGCAGTAGGTCCAAATAAATTTTCTAATGTTGTGTATGTCGAGCCACAGAAGGGGCAATCCACATCCCAGCTTCCTTCGTCTTTACTAAATTTCGGCGGCGGGGCAATTCCAAAATCCTTTAACTTTTCACGTCCAACTTCACTTATTCGATCAGATGTCCATGGGGGTGAGTGCAGAAATTGTACTTTTACAGACTCCACACCCTCTAGCTGCCTCAATACTTTTTCAACATTTTCCTTTATAATGTCTAAAGCTGGGCAGCCCATAAAGGTTGGAAGAAGTTGAATTTGCACTGAGTCTTTGCTTAATTCGATATGCTCGACCATTCCAAGTTCTACAATACTAATTGAATCAATTTCAGGGTCCTTCACCCGATGTAATTCCTTTATGATGAGTTCTTTCATTTTTTCCACCCTTTACCAACTTGCTGTTCGATCAAATCGAAACACTTCACTTAACGTATTCAGAGCTTCATTCAGCTCCGTAGTATGGTGACCACTTCGCCCATTCCCACTCTTTGCGGTAAAATCAGTCGGAACTGGTAGATTGATTGTTTGAAATACTGGCTTAACAAATGATGTCCACTTCTTCAAAAGCTCCTCTTTTGACTCAATCAATTCTAAATCCACCATTCCTGGTCCATACTCACCAAGAGAAATGACATCGGCAAACTCTTCGCATACTCGCCTTAACGCTTCCATCATTCGGTTTCTACTCTCGTCTGTCGCGTTAAATAATTGAATTATCCACGTTTTCCAGTGCATAACATGATAATAGAGTTCCATATTAACTTTTACCGCTACGTCAGCTAGAGGTTGATAGCTTGATTGTTTGAGAGACTCCATTTTGACTTTTTTCCATGTAACATAGAAATAATTTCGAACGACTGTAAAAGCCCAATCATACCTTGGCTCTTCCATATAATGGCCAGGTCCATTCACTAATTCTAGTAATACTGCGTTACGACGAGTCGCTGATTCACGTTCGTGGGCTAGTTCATCAACATTTCCTTCGCCTAATTCTTCCAATAATCCGTACAGCATGGTTGCATGGCCCATAGTATCCTGATTAATGGATGAAAAAGCCACATCTTCTTCTATATGGGGGGCGAGTCCCAGCCATTCAGACCCACGATAGGCGTGAATAAAATCATCATCTGCAAGTTGATATAAAAGCTCTGTTAATACTTTATTTTTTTTATGCTCCGTTATCATGATTTTTTCACTTCCCCTCCCCATGATAAGATCTCTTTCTCATCAAGCATTTCCTGCTCATAATGTCTCCACTTCTTCTTTAAATAGCCGTACCCCTTCGTCGTTCGATAGTCTTTATTATCCAAGCGTTTAAGCGTTTCTCTTTCATCCTGATTCATTTTACGCACATCTTCACGCTTTACGACCCAGATGTCTGCAACAAGTTCACGACGCATAAAGTTCTCCTGAGCCATTATGAGTGCCATATCATGGTTAGGAGCTAACAGACTAAACTGATACTGCATCGGTGCCACATCATTTTTTTTACTAAACACCTCAAACTCTTGATAAAACCCTTTCGTCATCTTCACACCTCGTTTTTTTAACTTAACGCTTCTCTCACCCACTCGTTATTCTCATAGGAAAGCTGCCTTAAGCGAAGACGTTCCTTCGACTTCGGACCATTATTTCGAATGATTTCTTTAAATTTATTCCAATTAGGTTGTTTGTAAATCCATCGTTCTTGTTCTTCGTCATAATGCATCGTCTCATCCGGCAACCGTAGACCGAGAGACAAAATCCTTGGTACATATTTTGAGAAGAAGTCTTGACGTAATTCTTCATTTGATTTCGTCCTAATGTTGTATTTCATCGTTATATCTTGTTTCGAAGAACCTGTCGTTGATGAATCACCTGGACCAAAGAACATTAGCAAGGCTTCCCACCAACGGTCCAATGACTCCTGTACAAGTATTTTCTGTTTTTGTGTTCCTTCCGCTAGAGCCATAATAATCGCTTCTCCATGTTGTGCATGAAAGACCTCTTCTGCACAAATTCGTTTTAGCGCACGTGCATAAGGACCATAAGATGCACTTAACATATTCGTTTGGGTAATAATGGCTGCACCATCAACTAACCATCCTATCAGCCCTGCATCTCCCCACGTTGGCGCTTCCATATGAAACACATTATGAAACTTTAAATCTCCGGAAAACAAATCTTGCATAATCTCTTCTCTCGTTTTGCCATAAGGCTTCATTAAATCCTCTGCCACACGTAACAATAGCTGACCATGTCCCATTTCATCCTGCACCTTTGCCATAATTCCAAGCTTCCTACGTAATGATGGTGCTTTTGGTACCCACTCCTTCTCCGGAAGCGCACCCATAATTTCACTAATACCATGCATCGAAATCAACTTAATCAACGTTTTTCGATATTCTTCAGGCATCCAATCATCTGCCTCAATCTTCTCTCCAGCTTGAATTCTTTGAAGAAATTGATGCTGCTTTTCTTCTTCCGTTAACTCTTCGAATGAAAGGATATTCGTCACGCAAGAGCCCCCTTTGTAAGCGTTCCCATTTCTTAATACAAAAAGAACAAGAAAAAATACATAGAAAACTACATTTCTTTATATAACGTATTTTTCTCGTAAACTAAAAATAATGTAATATCACTCAATAAAAAGATAACTTGAACAGAAAAAAAAGTCAACTAAAATTCAGAAAATTAAAAGAAATGCGGATGAGGCCGTTCAGCGTCGTATAAACTTGAACCGCTCCGTATGAGATAAAGGAAACACGGATTTCGTAGGAATCCGATGTTGACTTATCGTAAGGAGGAGAGGGCAAGTTTACTAGACGCTGGCCGACGGAGCTGGACAACAAGAAATGCGGAACTGCCCGTTCAGCGACGTATGAACTTGCTCCTCTCCGTATGAAATAAAGGAAACACGGATTTCGTAGGAATCCGATGTTGACTTATCGTAAGGAGGAGAGGGCAAGTTTACTAGACGCTGGGCAGTGGAGCTGGACAACAAGAAATGCGGAAGCGCCTGATCAACGTCGTATAAACTTGAACCGCTCCGCACGAGATAAAGGAAACACGAGGAGCGCAGCGAGTCAATGTTGACTTATCGTAAGGAGGAGTGACCAAGTTTACTAGACGTTAGGCGCTGGAGCTAGACAACAAGAAATGCGAAGTCGGGTCGTTCAGCAGCGACAGGCATTTGGCGAAGCACGTAGGAAATCCTGATTTCCGGAGTGATTTGACAAATGACCCCGAGCTGCTACCCGACAAAGCTGGACAACATGAAAAGCGGAGTCGGCTCGTTCTGGGGCGACAGGCAACTGACGCAGCACGCAGGAAATCCTGATTTCCGGAGTGGTGTAGCAGTTGACCCCGAGCCACAAGCCGACGAAACTGGACAACAAGAAATGCGGAGTCGGGTCGTTCAGCAGCGACAGGCATTTGGCGAAGCACGTAGGAAATCCTGATTTCCGGAGTGATTTGACAAATGACCCCGAGCTGCTACCCGACGAAGCTGGACAAAAAGAAATGCGGAGTCGGGTCGTTCTGGGGCGACAGGCAACTGACGCAGCACGCAGAAGGTCCTGACCTTCGGAGTGGGGTGGCAGTTGACCCCGAGCCACAAGCCGACGAAGCTGGACAACATGAAATGCGAAGTCGGCTCGTTCTGGGGCGACAGGCAACTGACGCAACACGTACAAGGTCCTGACCTTCGGAGTGGGGTGGCAGTTGACCCCGAGCCACAAGCCGACGAAGCTGGACAACATGAAATGCGGAGTCGGGTCGTTCAGCAGCGACAGGCATTTGGCGAAGCTCGTAGGAAATCCTGATTTCCGGAGTGATTTGACAAATGACCCCGAGCTGCTACCCGACGAAGCTGGACAACATCAAGGAACGAAGGCTAAATTCACGACGTCCTGTCGTAACGCCTTCATGCCCTACATCCTGTAGGCCTTGCGGAGTCGGCCGTTCAGTAACGTATAAACTTAAGATAAGTAAGAAACGAAGGAGTTAAGGTTTATTTAAGGTACTTATAATCCGTACCCCAACTTTCATCAGTTTAATCACCCATTGGATATTTTGATGGTTTATATAGCTAAAAAAATAATAATAAACAAAAAAATTCCCTCTCAGTTAAGAGAAGGGAAAAGTGAAGTTTCGTTAATTTTTATTATCCAACCGCTACAGTGAGTGATTGTATTTCTTCTTATACAAACCGGTGCTTTGCTGGGCTGAATAAAATCGAATCTGTTTTCCATTTTGATACTAGATTAGTAGCTGTATGCCATGCAATAAGCAACCTTATTTTTTTTCAATCGGTATATAAATATCAAAATGCGAGTCATTCTGATCACGATTAACTGGGTAGTATTCATGTTTAATTGGCATAGGATCATAGTAATCTACACCAGCTTCTTTAAATGTGGTATAGTCACTATCAAATAGCCATTGATGTAAATCTGTATATGTCTTTTCAATATCTTCTCCTTTGTTATGTGTAGTCTTCACATACGTCCATTCAGGAACCTTTATTTCAATCATCCCCTCAGGAATCTCCTGCTCCTCACTCACTTCATACACAGCGTAATGTGCGAACCCATTTTCAACTGTATGATAAGATAAGCCTAATTGAATGCTCGGATTCACCTTATATTCTAATTCATTTGCTCGGTCTTCACTTTGTTGAATAACTTTTTTTAAATTCGGTACGATTTCAGAAAATGTGCCCTCCCATTTTAATCCTACTGCTCGATAGCCTGGTAACGTTATAATTTCATAGCTCACTTTATTTCCTCCTTCTATTCTGTGTTATAAATTCCTTATACAGTTTTCGCTATCTAAGAGGGAAACACCTTCTTCCATTTAACTTCCATTCTTAAAAAACCAATTATTTTATGTTCGTTTAAAATTTTTCAGACCTAAATTGTAAAAATTCTTAATCATAGAAGAACACATTGTAATCATGTTTAAAATTTGCTTCCTTTTATTTAATAAAGCCATGCTTTTTGGTTAACTAGGTATTAACCCTTAAGGTAGTCGAAATAGCTATACTAAATAACTTCTTGTGAAAATTAAGGTTGTTTGAAATAATTGTAATTAATCATAGATACTTACATAGGATACGAAGTAAAACTATTAGACAAGGAGTGAGATCATGTTTCCAAAAATAGAAACAGAAAGGCTAATATTGAGAGAACTAATAGAAAATGATGCACAAGACATTTTAAATTGTTTTTCAAATGAAGATGTTTTACGACACTATGGTCAAAAACCATTAGCAAATCTAGAACAGGTGAAAAATATAATTAAAAATTTTACTATTAATTACAAGGAAAAACGAGGAATTAAATGGGGCATTGAAATAAACGGAACAAAAGGGGTTATTGGAACGATTGGTTTTCATGATTGGTCTTCCGAACATAAGAGAGCTGATATTGCTTATGCACTTTTGCCAGAACATTGGGGAAATGGATATGCAACTGAAGCAATAATGAACGTTATATCCTATGGATTTAACGAGCTTAAGCTTACTCGAATTGGAGCAGTTGTTTTTACAGAAAACAAACAGTCTAATAAATTATTAGCCAAGTTAGGATTTGAAAAAGAAGGGGTTCTCAGAAACTATATGTATCAAAATAATATTCCATATGATACGAATGTCTATTCCTTGCTTTCAGCTAATTAAGCCTTATTAAACTATATCCCCAATAGTAATTTTAAATATATTTCAAATAATCGCCACCCCTCACGAACATGAAAGATAATTCAACATATACTGTAGAAGAGTAGATTTTATTACATTATTCACTATTATATTTCACCATTTTAATCCTACTCTATCAATCTAGGTCATTTTACTAGCTTTTCGAGATTATCATTAAGCCTCTCGTTTTTACCTATTCTTAATTCTTCCTTACTAGGTGAAATATCTCCATGAATATTTGTACAATTTAATTAGAAGTGAGGTGAGATTATGTCAGATGCTCTACAAGTCTATACTTTTGGAAAAGATAATAAGGGAAACCTCATGCCTATTCAAGATATTCAAGTAGTGACTGTGACAGATAATCCATCGGTTTCGATAAATCCGTTTACAACAAACTCTAATGGATTTGGACGAGCTACTGCCAATGGACTTGGTCAAAGTGTGAATACAGTAACTACTTTACCCACATTTCATCCTCCTAGTGGAAGTAGCTTTGCCACAAATGATATGGAAGGTGTTACGGTTACATTGAACTTTACAACACCTATCATTTCAGTACCGCCAAATCTTGATGAAATTCTTAATCAAACTAACACGTCCGAAATAACAGTGTATTCATTAAGTGCGCCCAACAAAATTACAACTGTAGATGAATTGTTGGCACAAAGAAAGCCATTAGAAGGTGCAGATGTACGTCTTGTAAGAAACCAAATACAAAAGGATCAACAATTTACCAATAGTGATGGTATTGCACAACTAGACATGCAGTCTTCAACGACCATGGTTGGTTACAATATTGAAATAGGCGCTAGTGGCTATTTCAAAATCAACCTAACTCCATTTACAGTCGGTGAAAATCTTGGGGTTACGTTTGATGCTTATTTAACAAAAGACATCGTCCCTCAACCTTAGTAAAGATTTACGTGAAATCGTACACAAAAAAAGAGAAGCGCCATTTTGATAAAAGTACATCAAAATGGCTTTTTCTCCTAAAGGTTCAGTATTGATTTATATAAAAAAATCAATCATTTCTATCTGTTTCATTTGCAATTCGCCCAATCACAGGACAAAACAATTTTTTAGCACAAAGACTATTGATTACAACCACACTCATATTCTTTTAATTTTAATTCTTTAGAATCACTTGTACCTGATTCATATAACTTTAGTAAAGGAGCAACCATTCATCTTTGCAAATTCACTTATTTGCTGATCTATATTAATAGACATATCTATTGGGTATTCGTTCATATTTTCGTATAGGTTATTATGTACACAAACGTCATAGGTCACGACTATATAGTATTTCGTCATCATAACCTCCAATATCTAGATAAACTCCAAAAATTACTTCAACTTTTCCTCATTCCACAAAAACTCTATCACCTTTACTTGTAGGTTGGGAAATCACTAAAAACTCAACTTCCTTATTTGACTTGTTAAACATTTGATGTGGTACCAAAGGAGGAACTTCAACTCCCTCTTGTGGATATAAGGTTATCTCATTCCCATCTACCTCAATGGTTGCTATACCTGATAAGATAAAGAAAAATTGGCGCGCTTGTTGATGATAATGTTTTAATTCAGATGTATTCGCTGGCATACATTCATGAATGATACTTAAATCTTGATTCTTCACTAAATGCCACCCATCACTATTATCTCCCCATATGTAATGTTCAGCATTGTTTTTGCTTATTTTCATTTCAATCTCCCCTATCATTAATTCCTTCTCCTATTCATGAAAAAGACATATGTACACATATTTGCTGAAGACTTGAATTGGAAAAGTATGAATAATGGTCATAATAGATTTTAGTAAAACTATTATTGTAATTAGGAGGAATGATTACAACTTCTCTTTTAAATAACTAATTATGTAGACAAGTAAAGAGATGAGAAGGGACAACAATATTATTATTATTGTACTAAATGTATAGATTAGTGTCTCGTATTGAAGATCACTCATAAAAAAACTTGCTAAGCCAATAAAAAATAGTATGTTAAAAAACATGAGCAATATAAATGTCCCCAAAACTTTCCCCATACTTTTCATCCTTTTTTTATTGTCTTCGTATATGTGTTTTCGTAAGACCGTCTTATTTAAATCATTCATACCTGCCACCTCATTCTAACTTTGTTAAAACTTACTCCCAATTATTTCAAAGCTATAGGGCTCTTACAACCATTTTTTAAACAATATAAAAACGCGATTATTCCATCGCGCCTTGTGGATAAGATATGAATGCTTAAGATCCCCATTTATGGTCTTAAGTTAAACCCCTTTATTTGAAGGGAAGATCATTAAAGAGGGCAATGGAAAACATTAAGCAATATTTTTGAGTTCTACCTCTTCTTCAAAGTAGCTTGATTTGCTCGGCATAAGCACCCACCTGATTTGCAGAATACTTAGCAATACCATTAATGTGGAAGCAGCAATAATGCTGTATCTAACCGGAATAATATCACCTGTAAAGCCGATCAATAAAATAAAGATTACCTGAAGAAAGCTTTGAAAAATGCCGTAAATGCTAGAAATTCTCCCCATCATGTTAATAGGAACATTATTTTGGTAAAAAGTCATAAACCCTGTACCGGAAAATGCGTTAAAAAACCCTAATAGCATAAACCCAATAGCTACTGCCCAAAATGAAAAAGAGAACGCATATACTAGATAGCCAACCGATACCATAAAATAGCCTACGGATATTAAAGCTCTTATTGACAAATATTTAGCCACCAGCGAAACAGTAGTTGCTCCTAAAATTGAGCCTACTCCTGTTAAGCTTATGAGCATTCCGTAGTCTGTCTCTGATAAGTTTAGCACCTTTTGAGTAAACACAACCTCTTGAGCATCCATTCCAAGTGCGACAATCATAAAGAATTGAGCTAAAAAGTACACTTTGACAATAAATAGGTTGCTACGACTGAATTTAAATACTTCCTTCCAATCATTTTTCAATATTTCCAAACTAATCTTTCTTACTTTATTAGTAGAATCAGTATTCACGTTTGGTAATAAATACACTAAAATAGCAGAAATAACAAAGGAAAATGCATTAATCCATATTGATATATTAACAGAAGTAATAAGTAGTAATGCTCCAGAAATAGCAGGACCAATTAAAAAGGCACCTGAAGAAATCAAGCTTCTAAATGAATTGAATTGTTTTCTACCTTTCTCAGGAACAATATTCGTTATATAGGTTATAGCTGCAGGTTCAAAGAAAGCTTTTGAAATGGAAAGAAAAAATAGACATGCATATATCAGCCAAATAGAATTGAAGAAAGGAATAAGTGCCACTAAAATTGCACGAATGATGTCTGTTCCAATCATTATTCTTCGAATATTTAAACGGTCTATTATACTCCCAGACCAAAATTTAGTTAACATCGAAGCTATAGGCCCAATAATCCATAGACCAGCAACCGCAGCTGCTGAGCCGGTAAGTTGTAATACTAAAATATTAATGGCAACAAGATAAATAAAGTCTCCTAGATTTGATATACCTAATCCAAACAGTAATAAATATGAATTCTTCTTTTGTGAAAAACTTCGTTGCTTAATACTAACACCTCACTAAATGCATTCCTACTTCATACTTTTCTATAAAAAGTTGGAAATCACCTGTACATACTCTTCATTGTCACAAATTATTCTGAACTTAAAAAAACCTCAATTTTCGTGAAGAGTTATCCATGCTTCAACTGTCATTGTAATGAAAAATCATTATCCTTGTTAAACCAGAAAGATTTGTTTTAGTTCCCAGCACCTTAATATATGGCTACATTAATGTAAGTACAGGCCCGTAATATAACCTTCCTCTTTTTACCATAATATCTTTTTTGTTATTAAACAGGCCGGCTCCGTGCACGAATAGACACGCTATTTAATAAGCACGCCCGGTCGAAAAATAAGGATTAACTAGGACTTTCCTCTAGTAACCACGGTAAAAATGCATTAATATAAGAACTCATTCTTATCGAATCGGTCTCTATAGTTTGAACATTTTCAAATCCAATACTAAAGTAATCTTCATCATTTTCGCGATAGATATCTATTATATTTTCACTTGCTTCATTTAACACCTTCCCAAACACCGTGTAATCTGCAACATACATATTCTTACTGTTTTTTCCCTCGTAAAAGTGGTTCACTTCTGCACCTTTTTTAGGGTTTACTCCCATATCACTTAGTAGTTTTTTTTATAATATTAGGAAAAATAGATGGTGTTAGTCCATAATTCTTACAATATAAGCACTCACAATGGTCTTCTTCACCAATAAGAGGCAAGTTCTGATAGTAGGATAAAGTCTTATCATAGTCGATTTCAAGTTCATATTCTGCAATCCTTACTAGCTTCACTTTGCTTACCTCCATTTCATTTAGTTGTTATCTCAGTTCGTCTATTCAATTTAATCCTAATTTTAGCATTAAAAAGTTAAAACACCTTAAATTAAGTAATTCACTTATTCGGAACAGATAGTAATTCTAAATCACCATTAAAGTTGCCCGAACATTGAACAAGTATATATTTTTTCATCTCATTTCCCTTCTCAATTTCTATTTTTTTACAACTGAATTTTTCTATAAAATTTCCATCTACACTATAAGAAACATTAACCTGCTCACCATCAAAGGTTAGTGTCATCAATCCACGTTGTCCTTCAATTCCATACCGCACATAGTCTATGACATCATTACTTTGATTTTCTACACTCTGAATAAATGAATTTAACCTTTTTAAATTTTCTATTTCACCGTGTGTATTTACTACTTCCTCATTATTTGTTTGACACCCTGTTATAAAAAGCATTATAAAAATTATTCCGATAGTAACTGATCTCATATAGACCTCCTCACTTCTAAATCTAGTAAACATATATCTAAAGTTCTTACTCTGATAACTACCCAATTGCTTTATACCAATTATTTCAAAACAAAACCTTCCATTCAATCATTTTTCCACTAAAAAACGCTTATCTTATTTCAGATAAGCTCCCATATGCTGAAGGCAAACAGAACCATAGAAACGAGATCGCAATACAAGGAAAGAAGATGACAAACTGCGTTATTAACAATATAACCGCACGAATAGACACGCTATTAAATAAGCGCGCCCAATCGATGAGTAAGCATCTAACGTATTCCCATAAATAAAGTGTTTCTTTCGTATCTATCTTATAGGTAGATAGATTTCCACTTCTTCTCCGTTTTCTACAGGATGATAAGTTTCTATAATATATGAATCTTGTTTATTATGATATCCTTGCTCTTTCGCCCATTCTCCTAATTTAGAATGAAGTTTACCAACTTCCATAATACTCCCTCTCGTTACGACAAATTCATCCTTTACTTCAATATATTCCATTTCTGAAGGGGTTTCTGTAATAGAATCAGGCACAATAATTCCTACATAATACTCTCCTTCAAGATGAGCATCTCCCTTTTTAGGCTCAAATAGGGCAATTTCCGTTCCAGTGTGGGTTGATATTTCGTCCACCCTACTCATAAATTTCTGAGCATTCATTGGTACTTCGTTTCCATAGTTTTTGAATTCCCCTTTATGTTTCATTCCGACAAGTTTAAATGTTCTTTCAAGTTTTTTAAATTTCATACTTTCTCCTCCTTGATTAATTGGAATTCATTACAGGTATTAGGTATTGAAATGTTTCGCTTTGTGGTGTTTCATACTTTTCGATTTTTGAGCCTGTTGGTATAAATCCGTATTGCCTAATCAGTTGAATGAAACTGAAACATAGGAACTCATTACCTGTAAAGCAATCCATACTAGCAAATAAAGTGGGTTCCATGGTTTCCATAACAGCATCATCGCTCACTTTTGGAGGTTCCCCAACGACTATAAAACCTACTTCCCCTTTCATTTTTTTCCCTTTTGTCTCAATAATTCTGACAAATGAATCAGCGCCTAACTTGTATCCTGATTCGGTTAATAATTCACGATCTGTTACCATAAATTCATGAAAGGGTTTTAGTTTGCGCTCTACTGTATGTGAAATCCATACAAAGTTTACCTGCTCACCCCAGCGAACTAAATGGAGATGGTTCTCTTTAGGCGTTAATCCTCCCAGGTACTTTTCTGCAATTTTTAAGGCTGATATCTTAGATTTCACATCATCTTTCCACTTCCAAATGAGTTTGTTCTTTAACTCCTCAGTGGCTGATAAAAATGTTTTAATATCTTCTATTTGAATATCTGCGTTGCGCAATGAATTGATCATGAAAGCTTCAAATAGCTGGTCCTCTGAATAAACTCGATAACCATTTTCAAATCTACTTTCAGGTACGAGGAGCATTTTTTTATCATAAAAACGCAATGTACTCGGAGGAATCCCAGTCTTATGAGAGAATTGTTGAATCGTCATAAACACAATCGTCACTCTCCATTTTTACAGTATAGGGTACGACCATACATTTATTCGATTTCCATCAGGATCGAAAAAATGAAATCCACCCCACCCCTCCTTCGGATTTCCAGCAATTTTAGATGGTACAATTTTTTTGTCTAGTAACCTTTGATATGTTTCATCGAAATCTTCCGGTCGGATATCAAAATATGTACGGACAGACGGATTTCCTTTTACTTGTCTATCTATTTTCTCAAGAAAGATATTATTCATAAACGAATTATGAAGGACATGTTTTTCATATGCATCTTCTGTCTGAAGATGAGCATGCTCTTGACCTACAGAGACTTCCAAAAATCCTAAATGAGTGGTATACCAATCGACTGACCTACCGATGTCAGTAACCCCAATGCTAGAATGCACTTCACCAAACCCTAATACTCTTGCATCTGGAAACGAATCTTTTTCTTTAATATTTTCATATAAAGTTAACCTAGCATTCTCAAAACCAAATACATCAAGACTCTTCATGCCATTGATTAGTGGCACTACTTCAGTATATTCAATATTGTGCCGGTTAAAATAATCTACCGTTCTCTTTAAATCACCAACCTCAAAGCACAATTTAAAATTCCCTTCTTCTGCTTCTTCATCATTTTGAAGATGTTCACAATCGGAGTCCAACGCTTTTAAAGTAATAACTCCTTCTTTCGGCATTTTCAAAAATGCTTTTTTACCGACAGGTGTTTGAACTTGATCAAGACATTCCCATCCGAAATGGGTTGTGTACCATTCAATCCCTTCATCAAATTTCTCCCAAGAAACCATTATAAATCCGCCATCCCAACGAAATATTTGTCTGCCATTTCCTTTTCAAGAACTTATTACCATATGTATATCCTAAACCTTGAAGTTAGTTTAATGTCAATTATTTTTTGATATTTTATTTTCCTTAAAAAACAATAAGGTAACTTCTGTTAACGAATTCTGCACATAATCTAACTCAACAGTATGGTCTGTTAATAAAAAGAACACAAATCTTTAGTTTAGATTTGCGCACTTTAATAGAAGCAACTTCATTTGGTCAATGCAAAGTAAAAAAATTAAGTTTCTAACAGTACTTTAGGGATTTGTGGAGTTAAACGTTGATAGGAGTCTCGATACATGGTGTTAAAAGAAGTTTTTAGGGTAACGAAAAAGTTCGATTTCATATTGTGAAATCGAACTTTTTAATATTGCAACTACCATAAAATTGTAAGTACTTATTTATTAACACTACCTGATAAAATATAAGGTTTTTAAATTGTTAAGTAAGATAGCTTAGAAAATGAGGAACAAAAGTAATTACACCTAAATAATAGTCTATAAAAATACAACCAGCCAGTTGCTGACTATATAAGAAAACATCACAGTACTAGAGATATTCCTTGAATACTAGTGTTTTATCAAGAAGAATATCTTTGTACAGAGATTTGTATGTAGCTTTCTGAAACTTCCATCCTTATAAGCCTAAACAAATACTTTTGATAGGAGAAAGCAAAGCGTCTCATTTGATACAATAAGAATCAATTCTTTGCAGTTCATTTTTATCATTAAAAATGTAGACATCACAGGCTGAAACAAAAGATAATTGTTCACCATTGCGAATAAATTCAGCTGTTCCATTTACTGCCACGCAATTTTTTTCGGAAATTACATTCAATGTAGTGAATTTAGTAGTTATAGTTTTGAAATAATTTGAGGTTTGCTTGCATTCTTCTATTACCGCTTCCCTACCTACTAGGGTTTTGTCACCTACGATATTCCATTCAATTATTTTTGCTAGGAATGGAAAAGTAGGCTCAAAATTACCATTAGAAAATAACTCTGCTATTTGACTTTGCGTAAGAACATGGCTTTCTGAAGTCATCGTTCAATTCCTCCTTAGATCAACTTTATTTTATAATATTGATGTCTTACCACAATTTGTTGTTTTTTATTATTCATTGGAAGAAATTATACCTGTAGGACTAATCTCCCTCTATACTAGTTACAATAATTGAATTTTCGGTTACCGTTCTTTATATAAATGGCTAATCCTTGTTTCGGAATTGCGCTCTTTGGCCGTAAAATTAAAAATAACATGTATTTTTCTTTTCCTCTAACCCTTTGTGAACAGAATAAGATATTACTCTTTCATCATTTGGTCAATGTTATAAAGTTCAATTTTACCTTTTTCACTTCGATAATCTCTATAAGTATATTCCTCAACTATCTTTATGAGTCCTTCTTGAAAGTAAGACAATATAAAGAATCAGCAGTTGTTTTTATTTCACTCTCCCGTATAAGCTTTAATAAATTCTCAGGTGAAATAAAACACTAAATCCTTTCTATTCTTTAAACATTATTTTGTGAAATGATATTTGCGATCTAGCCATTTTGAAGTGATAAGTATTGCTACACCAACTATTAGGTATACGAAACCTCCCATTTCAATTGCATATCCGAAGGGAGGAATTATTTTTGTTAGAAACATCATAATTAGAAGTGAGATAGTCACAATCAAAAAAATTAAGAAAAAATCTTTAACTTTATTTGAAACTTTGTAAACAGAAAGTTGCAGCCATTTGAAAATCAATAAAATGTCGAGAAAAATAATAGCAGCAAGAACTAAAAAAGTAACAAATATTGTTCCTATATAAACTGTCTGATCGCTACCTTTAAGATAGTGGATAATAATATCTCCTATTCCATTTACTACAGCTAACAACCCTGCTAGCCTAAGCAACAAAAAGCCTATAAAAAATGATGTACTATTCCATGGTTCTTTAGGTAACTGTTTGATCATTTCATCACAATAAGCTGAGGGATTCTTTCCAAACACATCTTCTGCACGTTTTCCTTCATTCTGTGCATCGATTATATGATCTAAAAGTTCCATTAATAATTCTTCTGATTGTTGTTCCGAAATGACTATACTTGTTCGAATATAGACTAACATTTTGTCATAATACTCTTCATTTTCTTTTGTAAGTACTTTACGTTTTTTGTTATTTAATTGAATTAGCTCTTTAGCGTTCATCACCAACACCCCTATTCAATAATTTATCAACAGGTTTCTGAATATTTTTCCATTCTTCTTGAATCTCAAATAATGCTTTTTCCCCCATATTGGTAAGTTGGTAGTATTTTCGTTTAGGTCCTGACGGGGAAGCTCGCATTTCACCTTTAATTAATCCCTCCTTTTGAAGACGAAGCAAAATTGGATAAATAGATCCTTCACTAACGCCATTTAGGCCAAATTGTTGAAGTTTTTGTGATAATTCATAACCATAAATCGTTTCTATATCAATGATTGATAAAATGCATCCCTCTAAAATTCCTTTTAATAATTGACTTCTCAAAGACATTATTTTTCATCCTTATCGCTATATTGTAATACAAGATACCTTTTCTAAATAAAGCTACCTTGCAAAACAAGATAGCTTAATATTTATTATCATACCCTATTTATGGTAATAAATCAAACCCATTTTAATTGCTCATTTAAATGGCCTTCAAAATGTCCATCTCTGTTTTCTGAGATTAAACTGTTTATATACCCCTATCCTACCCGTTAACTGAATACTAATCTTTCAAAATCCAATAGCTTACTAAGTAAAGACTTTTAACAAAAAAGCTCATCCTGTACTGGATAAGCCCCCGATTTCTGAACAAAACTTTAAGATTCTTCTATTAATATATCTCTATGGCTTGTAATATAAATCCTCCAAAATTCAACATTTATTAAGAAGGAGAATCAACCTAGTTACTTGAATATACTGATAGAGAAAATGACCGTTAGAGGGTGTTTTAAATTACTCGCTTTGATTTATTTCAGCCAACAATTATGCCAAGTCCATATACTAAATATAAGGAATACAAACCTACACCATCACTTCATCCCTATATTTATTGTTATTGGAGTGCCACTCCTTATGAGGAACAAATTACAGAATATACATATGAAATCATTCCTGATGGCTGCACAGATATTTTATATGAATACGATAAAATAAACCAAACCAGTTCAATAAAATATTTTGGCATTTTTGAAAGTCCATTCAAAATAACTGAACAATACAATCCTGGAAAAATTACATTTGGAATACGCTTTTACACTGGAAGCTCTGCTTATTTTATTAGTGAAAGGGCAAAAGACACTGCTGAAAATGCTGTGGATTTAAACCAATTAATCTCACCTGCAATTAAAAATCTTCATCATGAACTTTACCAAGCAAAAAATATAAATAATATGATTGTTGCTTGTGACGAAGTGTTTACACAGGCTATCAAGAAAGGGAAGCTTCTGCATCAAAATTCCCTTCTTAATAATATACTTTATCAAATTGTTACAGGGCGCGGTAATTATTCAATTGAAGAATTAAGCAAAAAAGAAGTCATTGGACAAAGAAGGATGAATCGTCTTTTTGAAGAGCGTATAGGGTTAAGTCCTAAAAAATTTAGCCAAGTTATACGGTTTCAAACTGTTTTGGCAGATTGGTTATATAAGCTCCCTGCTGAATTTTTGGCAGATGAATATTATGATCAATCACACATGATAAAAGATTTTAAGAGGCGAATAGGAAGAAAACCTTCTTCAATTAATGTGTCCGATTTTTACAATACAACCTTTCAACTCCCCGATAAAATGTAATCAGAAAGAAATAAGGAGGAGTTAAAATGAAAAAACATACAGGCGTAACATTCCAGGTTCTCGTTCAGAATTATGAACAAGGGATAAAATGGTATGAGATATTATTTAATCGGGAACCAGACTTCATTCCACATGAAAATTTTGCTGAATGGGAAATTGTAAAAGGAGCTTGGCTGCAAGTAGCAAAAGGGTTGCCCACAAAGGATAACGGTCCGTTAAGACTAGGTGTTGAAGACATCAATTTGGAGCGTAAACGTTTGATAAATGCATTGAATTTAAAGATTGAAGAAGTCAATACTCGCGAGGGCGTACCTGTAGCTTGGTGTTCATTTAAAGACCCAGATGGAAATAGGGTTGGGTTATTTCAGGAATTAGAATAAAGGCTTTTTCTTTTGAATATTACTTATAGATCATAGTAGTGAATAAGGAAATGGGAACTTCCTCATTAAGGAAGTTCCCATCAGCATTTCATTGTTGTGCCCATTAACAGAGGACTTACTCTCAAGATAATATAAGTAATAGTCATTTGCTTTTGCTCCTGTTTAAACGAAGTACCCCGTGAACACAAGAAATGTATTACTTTATCCAGCCACTTCTTCCTTTTAACATTCTTCTTCGGGGTTCAATTTTACCTGTTTCCACTTTTCATTACCTACTTTGCGATATTGAGCAATTTCTATGTCAGTCCCATTTGTTAATGTAAAAAAAATAAAATAATAATCAGCGCCATCGTTACCGTGAAAATAAATATGTTTAACATAACCATTTTTTGTCGTTGGGTACCTTTTCTGAATTAACTTGCACCAATTCCCATATTTCACATCGACAACTGCTTCCGCGTTATGTTGCCAGAGGTGGTAAGGTGCGCATAAAAAATCCTCAGGAAACTGCTGCACATCTGAAATACGATAACCTTTTTGCTCTTGATCAAGCTGAATAAATCCGTAAGAATAACCAAAATACTCCGCTCTCTTGTCCTTAAATCCTTCAATTGTTTCAATTTCATAAAAAAAACGTAATCCTCTTATTCCATCTGGCACCCGACAAAGCTTGATCAAACTCGTATGCCCAACCCCAGCAAACGAATTTAAATAGTCTTCATAGCTTAATTCTTTTTGATACTCCTCAGATAAAAAATTGTAGGCAAGTGGAAAAGGAATTCGAGCAAAACCAACCGTTCCGCAATGACGTCCTCCCATGTTTTCGGCTTCACGCAAAATGCTAAAATAATTGACAAGAGTATCTTCAGGGTTTTTTGTCAGCTCTGTAGGCACCTGGATTTGGTCTTGAGTTTTTTCATAATAAGGATTGAAGAACTCTGAAGTTTCAAATCTCAAATTCAAAGCTGGTAAACTAGATGGACGAAAATATTTTTGGTGATACACAGCTTCGTCCATTTGATTCTGTATTAACACATTCATCACCCCACTTTTAGTTTATGGGCTAATGAAGGATAGGTGAAAAACATTACCACCGTATTATATTCAAGAAATGTGCCAAAAAATTACGATTCTTTTAATATGAAAAATATCTCTTAAATAACCAATTATTAATATGTTAACCTAAATCCACACTATTTTCTCTTCATGATTTTTGCATTATTTAGGAACAAAAATAAAGCTGTTGTAAAGCCAATTAATATATATTTGATTACTCCCTGTGGAAAAAAGTAATCTATCGCTGCTATACATAAGATTAGACCGATTATACTTAATGTTATTCTCAAACCTAAATTCATTTTTTCACCTAACTTGAATTCGAGACATTCTTAATAGAGATTACTAACAGTCTTCAAGATAAAACTGCTTTAATAGAAAAAAGTAAATCATTTAAATTTTTTGTAGACCTTCAGGTGCTTGGCGTTTATTTATTTTTTTCAATTCTTCCCTAAGCTTCTCAACTCTTTTAAATTTTTTCAATGTAAGCATTGAGTAAAGTGCAACAGCTGGTGTTCAAATATTTATTTAAAATCCTGGCCATTGCTTTAATAAGGGGAGATCTAGTCTTCGTTTTGAACGTCAACTCTTGTGCCCGATTTTTGTATTCATAATCCAATTTGATTGTAACTTATATTCCTATACCTTTATTTCATTAATTCTCTTTCAAACACAAAAAAGAACGCTGATTCTTATTCTAAATTAGCGCCCGGCTGCCAAAGGTCTGAATTTGAGATAATCTTAAAAGGGTAAAGTCTTCAAGCCCCTAATGTTTAAGACTCGATTTCACTTAAGTATTATGGTTTCCCATCAGTTATGTAACCTACATAATAGCCAATAAACATCAGAATAAAAAAACTAAACAACATAAGAGTATTAGATATAATTAACCAATAGTTTTTTATCAAGGATGCGAATACTATTCCAACTGGAGCAATAATAAAAGTTATCATCCAAAGAGGACTAGCCACATGAAATATTATATTTGGAACCCAAACACCCACGCAAATAATGAAACTACATTTAGCAAGTACCCTGAAAAGCTTTTCTTTGTTCATAAAAACCCCACTCCATCTATAATGAGCATTAGTTTATTATTTTTTACTAAGTCTTCCAACAGCTGCCCTTTCATTCAGTAACAATCATTTTAAAAAAACTCAAACCTTACAAAAACTTTTTCAAACATAATAAAAGCGCGATGTTAGATTAGCGCACCCAATTGCTTAAAAAGGACTTTCATTAGTCAATCTGTATCCACTCCATTAAGTTTAGGTCATCATTAAGTTCTTTAATTCTTTTAAAGCCGCACTTCTCGTAGCACGAGATGGCTCTAGTATTATTATTTTTCACCTCCAATACAACCCTTGAGGCACTTTTATTTTTACTAAGGTAATTTAGAATCAATAAAATCATTGATGTACCAATTCCTTTACCCCATAATTGAGTTTCGCCAATAAATTGGTCTATTCCAAAGATATTTTTGTTTTCTGAATAACCATATTTCTTCAATTCGGCTTCTTGAATCTCATAGTATTGTATATATCCGATTGGATTATTATTATGTTCTACAATACAAGGTTTAACATAATGCTTCCCTTCAACTCTTGGACCGTATTTTTTTATTACTTTATCTAAGTTTAAAGGAGACTCCTCGTAAAATTCCAAAACCTTTAAATCATTCAACCACCTTACCATCAAGCCAAAGTCATTACTGTTCATATTCCTAATTAATAATTGGTCTTTCAGTATCATATATTTTCCATCCTTATGTATATAAATTCTATCATTTAATCCATGTTCCTTCTTCACCTTTTCATGAGAAGGGGGCTTCTCTATTCCAAAAAAGCGCCCAATCGCTGAATACTCGATTTCAAAGATTTATTATTTTGCTTAACAATCTAAAGCTATTTTTTTAATCTACATTAATATTGGTATTACTTATTCTTACTTTTAAATACCTAGAGTCCGAATGAATATCCAAATAAGAAATATACAGCTACAGTAATAACCAAAATACTGAATAAAGGCACAGTAATAGGAAGGGTTTTACCTACACCTTTTTTTAGTTCTAATATTGTGAATAAAATTCCTAATAACGCTGATATTGGTGTCAGATAGAGAAATACAACAATTGCTATTAGCCCATGAAATGGAGCTATTGTAATAAAAAGAAGGCATTGAAGTAAAAAAAATATATTACTAGTTTCCCTAACTTCGATTCCAAAATAACACCCCTAAATTATATAAAAGTTTATCTAATTCCTAATTTTAACATAAACACGTAAATAAGTTATTCAACCATTTTAACTGTTTGCTCAATAAAAAATGTATGCGCATATTAAATGTTATTACAACTACTCAGTTTCTTTGTAAATCGAAAAAAACCACAGCTAATATCATACCTGCGGTTTTTCGTTCTAATTTATACAGATTAGAGTTGCGCTTTTCTTGAAAAGTTAATACGGTTTAATTAATTTCGACACTTTGCCCATTGTTAGGAATACTCGAATTTACTAAATTGACCCCAAAAACCACCTTCCATTGTCCATTTTCTTTATAAACTATTTGAGTCGAAGTTGTTTGAAAATGGCTATATTTCGCTTGCAATTGAACGATGGCAACGGAATCATTGATCATATTAATTTCAAGTGGTGTCACCTCTGGTGCTTGCTCCTTATTAAGTGCTTGAAGATGGTTCGTAAGGTGTTCCATTCCAATTTGTGGTGGGATCAGTAAATGTTCTTTCACTTTATTTTTATTCCCATCCTTTAATGCCTTAGCATATTCCATTAAGTCATTTTCAACTTCTGCTTCTGTATGATCTCTTTGGCCAGAAGATTCAATGTATTCTGGTCCGGAAATCCCATTTATTATTTTCCATTCCCCATTTTTTTGTATAACAGGCTTTGTATTAATCGATATCCTATCCTTATACGTCGACTCAATCGACACAGCGGCCACTTCGTTATTAATTACCTTTAAATCTGTAATTTTAGCTTGTTGCAAAGGGAATTCTTCACAAATTTTTGTATAGAATTCCTTTACATTCATGACATTATGATAATAATGAGAGAATTTCATCATTTCATCAATATTGCATGACTTCGTAGCTTCTAAAAAGTGAGTAACATCCGCCAGCACTTCTTCCTTCGTATCTGCCTTAACACTAGTAACATAAATTGTGCTAAAAAAAAGCAAAGAAACACCAAGAATCAAATATCTAATGAAAATATCTATTTTATAACTATTTGGTTTATTCAAGACCCTATACCCCTTTCAATTGGAGAAATTTTTATTTCTATTACTATTTGTTAAAAAGATAATCGTTATTCTATGAACACGAGGTCGAAAACCGTAAATAAATTCATTTAAATAACAGACATTATAGGGGCTTAAATTAAAACACATTAGTATAAAAGCTACATCATTCACTTAAATTTGGTGTCCAAGTCGAAAATTCCTTCATATCATATTTTTGAATCCACTTAAAAAACTCATCTATACTCTGAATATCATGTTCAAGAACAGCCTGATAAACATAAATAGAGGATAAATCAATTTTACGTTTCATTAAATCTTCCTTAATAGATAAAATCCATATTCGTGAGAAAATAGATAAACCTGCGCATAAAATCTAATGGGATTAAATAGAAAAGGAACATTCCTAATAAGGGATGTCCTTTTTTTAATAAATAAATTGAATTCTTAAAAAAGTGTAAGGAATATATTGTAAATTCTTTATAAATTTAAACTGGTATGTACCCGGTCCCTTTATTCATGAAAAAGCCTAACTCTTTTATAGTCTTAGTCTTCCTAGAGAAATCTGTATTAATTTTTTTTACTCTAACCTTTTTAATTGTTTAAATGGCTTTACAGTCCAGGCTTCATAAGGCAGGGTTCCGGTTCCTTTTAAAGCGTCTAACGCTCTTGATGCCATATGTGGGCGTGTAATATAAAAAGAAAGGTTTTCTTCCGTTAATGGAATAAATTTCGCTTCTTTTATCTCTTCCTCTTGTAGCGATAGGTTCCCCCCGATATATTTCCCTCTGAAAACAAGTGATAAAAGCTCGTTCGTCACATTATAATAAACACCTGTGACAGATTCTACCTTCATTTCAATTCCTGTTTCTTCAAAGAATTCTCTTTCTGCTGCTAGGTGGGGTGGCTCACCTTCTTCTACTTGTCCACCTGGTAGCTCCCACGTATCTGTTCGATTATGAGTTTTTATTAATAATACTTCATCTTTTTCGTTCATGACTAAAGCCGAAACTGCAATAATATGTTTAGGTGATTGATATTCCAACGATCCTCTCCCCTTTCAACAAACATTCCTTTTATCCTACCATAATTTTCAAACTATTTACCACGTGAGAAAACCAACAAAAAAACGCCTCCTACTAATCAAGGAGACAGGCTTCTCTGCATACTCGTTTATCTCTTCTCTTATAAATTCATTTCGTTGAAAGGTTGATTAGTTAGACTGTCGATCACAATATATATACATCGCATCTCTCATAAATTAAGCCAAACCTTTCTGCGTACGATCAATATTCTTCTTGAATCGTTTATCATTTACATATAAATCAGCTAGCCCTCGAAAAATATCAACAGTGCAGTCATAAAAGTTAGCCGTAATATGCTGGCGCCAGGCGGTGACTGCTCGTTGAACTTCTTCATCCTCAGGCCCAAAAGGCATTCGCGCCCCAATTCGCTCAAAAACCTTTTTCTGTTCTTGTTGAATTCGTTCCCAATCAGCTTCAGAATAAGTAGAGGTTTTCTGATTTACACGTTCAACCGTTTCCTTCCCGTATTTCTCTCTTATTTCCTCAGCATATTTGGTTTGATATTCTTGGATATCTCTCATATCAAA
Source organism: Bacillus spongiae (assembly GCF_037120725.1). NCBI lineage: Bacteria > Bacillati > Bacillota > Bacilli > Caryophanales > Bacillaceae > Bacillus > Bacillus spongiae. The sequence goes on along the minus strand of NZ_JBBAXC010000018.1, from coordinate 30,011 downwards.
CCCTTTAAACATTTCGTCTTTATTCATTTTGCTCCCCCTTTCCATAGCATCTAACGTCCGGCTCACCGTTTGAATCATTTCCTCCAAGCGTTTTTTCTTTTTGAACAGTACTTTCCGGTGATATTCCAGTGCTTCTTTCCGATCAAAGCTAGGATTATCTAGAATTTCTCCGATATCTGTTAGCGAAAAGCCCATTTCTTTCAGAAATAAAATTTGCTGTAATCGTTCAAGATCTTTATTCGAGTAGAGGCGATAACCCGCAGAAGAAACCGAATGAGGTGGTAGCAGTTGAATTCGATCATAATAATGAAGGGTCCGTACGCTAACCCCAACAAGGTCCGCCACTTCCTTGACTTTATACATAATATCTCACCTCAATTTCATCATAAAATATGACGTTACGTGAAGGTCAACATTTATTTTAACTTTTATAAAAATCGATTTTTCCACTCCGGCTTTGGAATCATACACGTCTCACTTTTGCCAAACCAATGATACCGATTTTTTGCAACCCATCGATAAACAACGTTACGAAGTGGCTTGGGGACAAGGATAAATATGTAAAGAAGAGACCATAGTCCTCGTAATTCCTTTAGAATTTTTAATACAGCAGTTGATTGATTATATACTTTTCCATGCTCGTAAAGTAAGACAGAATCCATAATCTTTTTTTCTTCGCTCAATAATTCTGCTACCGCATCCGACTCCAAGGAAGCGAAGTGAAATTTCTCCTTATGATCATGCTTCAATATAAACTGAACCGTTCCTTGGCATAACAAGCATACCCCATCAAAAATGACCACTCTTTCTTTCACGATGAATTCCTCCCAATGTTTCAACAAAAATATTAAAACCGACCGAACTATTCTGTTTATTATTCTAACGCTCCTTTTACCTCTATGTTAACGGAACATTACCTTTTTTTCATGATTAGCTGTAGCTTTAGTGACCTAAAAATAAATTAAATTGCATGTTAACTTTCTAACATTTACCTTAATGATTTTGCAATTACTCGCAAACGCTATAACTAACTCAGTTTTAAGACCTTAAGGAGGTGCATGAATGAGAGCTACAAAAATACTGTTCATTTGGATACTTATTTGTATGACCAATTTGCTCGGTTGTCAAAACCTGAACCAATCTACTCCTGAAAGCAAGCAGCCAATCCAAAATTCAACTGGAGAAGATAAAGGTTTCAAAGAAACCTTAAAAGAGAAACCTATTCACTTTCTTGTCTTAGGGGTAGATAAAAGAAAAGGTGAGAAAAAATATAGAACGGATACCATTCTTGTTGTTCGCTACGATTCAAAAAAACATTCCTTGAAGGTTGTATCCATCATGCGGGATAGTTACGTCAAAGTTCCAAACGATAAACATGTCTATAATAAAATAAATACTGCTTTTTTTAATGGCGGACATGAATTGCTTAAACAAACCATTCATCAAAACTTCGGAATTGAGATTGATTATTATGTTACGATTGATTTTGAAGGATTTGTAAATATTGTGGATACATTAGTACCTGAAGGGATAAAGGTAAATGTTGAGCAAAAGATCATTGATGATATGGGCTTAAAATTAAAAGCTGGTGAAAATGTATTACATGGGGAAGAGTTATTAAAATATGCGCGCTTTAGGCATGACGCTTCCAGTGATTTTGGTCGTGTTGGCCGTCAACAAGAAATTCTCGTTGAAGTAATGAATCAACTGCTCAACAAATTAAATTCCACTGTTGGAATCGTAAAAGCACCAGCTCTAGTAGAAAGTACACTTAAATATGTTACAACCGATTTATCAGTGGAACAAATACTTACGTTAAGTTCTGATGTTTTATTACATCCACTAGAATCCGTTGATACGATGCGAATTCCTGTTGGAAACAATTATAGGAATAAAAGAACTGGTCATGCAGGAGCTGTATTAGAACTGAATTTTTCTAAAAGTATAGAAGCATTGGATAAATTTTTTACGGAGCCAACGCCTGTTGACGAATCGGTAGAATAAAGAGGTTTACACAAACATAGACCATCCTCTTAAGAAAAGTTAAGAAAAGAACAGACACACAGTGGTCGGTTCTTTTCTTCCTGTTGTTTAAATACACCTTGCAATATCCAATAGCATATAGTACTGTCAATCCAAATGACCTTCTTAGTCATATGGTCATAATCACAGTGAGGTGATGTTATGTATATTAACCGAAAACAATTAATTATTGATGCAGCGGAAAGAACTTTTTCATCATTTGGTTATAAAGCAACGACTATGGAACAAGTAGCAAAATTAGCTAACGTAGGAAAAGGCACCATTTACACTTTTTTTAAAAATAAAGAAGAATTATTCGATGAAATAATCTCTTCAATGATAACAGAAATGAAAAAAGAAGCAGAGGATGTTTTTGACTCAAATTTATCCTTTTATGAAAATGCTCATCAATCTCTTTACAAAATATTAGAGTTTAGAAAGAAACACCAACTAATGATTAAGCTCGTAGAAGAGGAAAAACAAATTGGTACCCTTGCCGTCCAAGAGGTAATGATTCGAGTTGAGGATGCCATTATTTTATTTATTGAACAAAAAGTAATCACCGCCATTGACAAAAAAGAAATTCGACCTTGCGATCCTAAATTAACAGCCTTTCTCTTGTTAAAACTGTATAAGGCCTTAATATTTGATTGGGAAAAGAGGAATGAATCTTTAAATAAAGAAGAAATTGCCCAATTATTTGAGCTCTATTTTTTCCAAGGGTTATCAATTAAAGAAAACTAACTAAACTATTTGTTTAGTTCATCCTGCTAAAACCTTTCAAAGTGTAATTTTTTCACACAAAGTTCATTAACTGTGGTACATTTTGCTTAATAGGTCATTTAAGTAAGGAGCTGTTCATATGCCAAACATTTGGACTCATATTGTGTTTGCTGAACGACTATTAGAGGAAGTCCCCTTAATCACTTTCAATAATAAAGAGAAATCCTATTATCGTTATGGATCACAGGGCCCAGACCCCTTTTTCTATCATCGGTTCTGGCCATGGAAAAAATCCGAAGTACCACAAATTGGACTAAATATTCATTATCAGCATTGTGGTCCGTTTTTAATGGATATGATTAAAGAAGGAAGGGAAACTAACGACCTCAACGTTAGAGCCTATATACTCGGTTTCATTACCCATCATATTCTAGACCGTAAAACACACCCTTACATCATTTTTCGATCAGGGGAAGAAGGCTATAAACATCAACTATTAGAAACGACCATTGATACCTTAATGGTGAAAAGAGAACGAAACCTTGATACATGGAATCATCCAGCCTATGAACAAATTGAGGTTGGGGAAAACATTCTTTTCCCAATAGAAGATCTTTTAACCCGACTAATTCAGAAATATTTTCCTGATAGCATAAAACTTGCGCCAACTCGCTTCGTAAATGAGTCTTACCAAGATATGATTAAAGCCTTTAAATTTTTCCATGACCCTTCTGGCTTAAAAAATAAACTTCTATTCGGAAAGATAAAACCTTTTTCACACAGAAAACGTTTTCCGAATAAAGACTATTTAAATGAAAAAAAACAAGAATGGCTACACCCAACTAATGAGCAAGAAAAAAAATCCTCTTCATTTATTGAGCTTTATGAGGATGCTTTACATGAGGGCAAGGAGATTTTTCACTTACTAGAGGAATATTGGATTCAGAATGATCCACATGTATTTTCACTCATAAAACAAAAAATCGGGAATTTTTCTTATGATACAGGAAAAGACAGTACTACACGAGAAGAGCTTCAATTCTTTGACCCCATTGTATAACACGATATGAAAAGAAAATAGTCTATTAGAGAAAGTAGTCTTTTACTCTAACTATCCCAGAAAGAAAGTTGTACAAAAAGGGGAAGTTCAATAAATGCCGACTTTATAAGAAAACCTCACAAACTTGAAATAAAAAAGACGAAGAATGTTCTTCGTCTTTTTTGACGGGTAAATAACTACTACCAACAGTTTAGACAGGTAAATATAATGATGTTATCGTCTGTGGCGCTCTTCTACTCTTTGATTCTTTACGGTAATCTAGAGTCTACTTGTTGACATATTTCATCCGCACTTAAGCCACTTGCTTCAATAACAGAGCCTTTCGTTGTCGCACTTTGAATTCCCATTACATTGGAGTCAAGACCTGTTACAACACAACAATCACAACTTGCTGCATCTGTCGATTGGTTTAATTCCACGACTTGATGACCTTGTTGCCGAAGCGCATCCATTACGTTAGTAAGGGACTGCTCTACGCCAATCTTTGCCATATATTCCACCTCCTCAACATCCACTATTTTTTGAAAAAGGGGTGAAATTTATACATGTATTAAATGGCTCAATAATTCATTTAAAAACAAATGCTGCTATTGAAAATGTGCTAAGACAGGGACTCCACATCATTGATTGAGTCGATTAACAAATCACTTTACTGTGAAGTTGTTTAATGGCAGTGTAACGGTTACATCTGTACCTTTGCCTAAAACACTATTATACTTTATTTTCCCTTCCATTTTTTCAATAATCCTGATCGTGACCATCGTCCCGAGTCCAGTCCCTTTATCTTTCGTCGTGTAAAATAATGTCCCAATTCTCGACAGTTGTTCTTTATCCATCCCTTTTCCTGTATCACTTATAGAGATTTTCGCCATACCATTTTGATTTTGCAGGGTGACGGATACTTGTCCTCCAGTATCTGTTGCTTCAATGGCATTTTTCAAAATATTCACAAGTGCTTGTTTTAACTGGCCTTTATCTGTAACCAATTCACAATGGTGATCAAGTTTGTTCATTAAGCTTACACCTTGCTTTGTTGCCATTGGCTGTAATAATAAAACAACCTCTTGACAAATAACCGATAAATCGTGTTTTTCAAGTTTCTCAAATTGCGGTTTTGCAAAGTTCAAGTAATCATTAATTATCGCTTCCGCTCGAGCTAATTCTGTTAAAACAATGGATAAATATTCAGCATTTTCATTCCGTTCCTTTTTCTCCATTAATTGTAAAAAACCTTTAATAACAGTTAGCGGGTTGCGTACTTCATGAGCAATGGAAGCTGCCAGTTCTCCTAATGTGTTTAATTTTTCTGCTCGTCGCATTTCTTTTTTCATATAATTTCTTTCTAAAATCGTTTCATATACAATGGACACTAGTCCAACAGCGATAACTTGAATGATAAAAAAGATGAAAAGATCCTTTAATGGACCGATCATACTTTGGACTGAAAGCTGTTCAATCAATATGTAACTTATAAATATACCTAACATGACAATGGTTGGCCACCACCCAACAAACATCGCTGCAATCATTCGACTTTTAGGCGATCGCTTCATAAATCCTTTCGAAAATAGGAGTGGTCCAATCAAGGCAATTACTGCGCTAATATATCCAAAAATAAGTGCGTCTCCACCATTAACCGTTCTTGCTAATAAAATTGAACTAAATACAATCCCTCCTGCAACAGGCCCTCCATATAAAAAGGCAAAAACTAGGGGAACATACCGTAAATCCCAATACAACCCATAATGATAGTAAGGGAAGATCATACATAAAAAAGCTGCGATCCCTTGCATAAAACCATGAAGGTACGGTGTTTCACGAATTGATTTTTTCTCAAAGAACACACTAATTAGTAAAGTAGGAACTAATATAATTAAGACATGAAGAAACAACTTTTCTGCCAACATGATTAAAACTCCTATCATATGATGTATAGTAGATTCTTTTCGACAAAATCCTCTTATTCCCTTCATCATTCTATTTTTTATTCATCAAACTCTTACAACTCAACAAAAAATTACAAAACAAAAAAGCGAGAATGAAATTTTCACCCTCACCAATTTCCATCATAATAGTTTAAAGTCACTTTTTCTTTCCTTCCGTCCATTTAATCCATACTGTAAGACAATTGACAACCCCCTTACGACCAACCACTTCTCCTAAGGTCATAAAGTTGTCTTACCTGTCCCTACTTCGAGCAATTCAATGATTTCATCATCAGGTCCTTCATAAAATACGACTTTCCACCCATTATTTAAATCATAGGGCCCTTCAATGGGTTGGAGATTATGATTATTCAACCGTTTCATCCACTTTTCTACACAATCCACTTCTAAGCAAAAATGATGAGTATTTTTAGCCATGCTTCCTTTAATGAGTTCAAGTACGACCTCCTCCCTTTGAATAAAAAGAATATCTTCCTCTAAAAATTGAAGGAGCTGCTTTACTTTAAAACCAAAATGTTCTCGATAAAAAGAATGAGACGCTTCTAGATTATTTACCATTATCCCTATATGATGCACCTTCATTCGACATCCCTCCCTATGGTAAAATCAAATTCATATCACCAAATTCATGCCAGAGATATCCGTGCCCTAAGGCTTCTTGATATGCCAAAATGAGGGACGATTCTTCTACAAACGAAGTAAGTAAGTGCAAATGACTAGCTTGTGGCTCATGAAAACCTGTTATTAATCCATCTACTATTTTTCGTTCATAATCTTGTTGAATATATAAAGTTGTTAACCCTTTTCCCGGGCACACTTTTCCATAGTCATTAACGGCTGATTCAACTGCTCTTACCACGGTTGTTCCAACAGCCACAATGCGTCCACCATTAGCCTTTGTTTCATTGATTCTCTGCGCTGTTAAGCGTGGAATTTGAAATGCTTCGGGATGGTGCTTTGGATTTGGCCACTGATTATTTTCATAATAGCTTAGCCCCGCATGTAGCTGAAGAAATTCTGTTTGAACTCCTTTTTCCTTTAAACCTTTCAACATTTCCCACGAAAAGGCTCTACCAGCTGAAGGCATTTCAACCGACCCTGGTGCTGAAGCAAATACCGTTTGATAATAGTCTAATGGCCATGGTGAATCTATATATTCGTAACGAATGGGTTGACCAAACCTATATAAATGGTCGAAAAAGTCCCCTCCTTCTTTAGAGAAAGATAAGACTTGAAGAGGCTCTTCGCTCCCTTTTCCGACAATTTTACAATGAAGATTCCCTTCAAGCACAAAGTCTTGATGGCCCTCCTCTTTGTTTGTTAAAAGAATGGCTTCCCATAATTCGTCTTCTCGTTTCCTCGATAAGCGAATTTCTACATCTGCTCCTTTTAATACAGCTGGAATGGTACGACTATTATTGAAGAGTAGTAAATCACCTGATTGTAAAAAATCAGCTAGCTGTCGAAATTGAGTATGAATGGTCTTTCCACTCCGAGCATGAAGCACCATCATCCCCACTTGATCACGTCTTCCACGTGTCCATTCAATTGGCATTTTGGCATTTAAATGTGAAGGGATTTCAAATGAATTAGCTAACGCCCCCATTATTCACTCCCCTCCCTATTAAAATTTTGCGCTTCAAACCGCTTTCCTGTTACACCGTTTGATTCATCTGATACTAAAAATTGAAACACATCTAGAACCTCTTCAGGCTTTGCTAGATCATAATCACAATTAGGTACTGCCCTATCATGCATGCTAGTGTCCATTTCTCCAGGGTCGACGAGATTCATGGAAATATTTGTCCCTTCAAGTTCATCCATCCAAATTTTCGTTAATCCCTCCAAAGCAAATTTTGATACCCCATATGCTCCCCATTCAGCAAAACCCGTCTTTCCTGCTTCTGAAGTAATATTGATAATCCTGCCAGAATTTCTAGACATCATGCCTGGTAAAACCCTCTTTGTCATAAAGAATGGATTCATTGCGTTTACTAGGAGCACCTCTTGAAATGCTTGATTTCCGTAATCAGCCAATAAAGTAGGTCCAGGTCCAAAAATGGAGGCGTTGTTAATTAACACATCAATTGTTTCAATTTGTTCTTCCACAACGGAGACAAATCTTTCTACCTCATTCGGATTGGCAATATCAGCTTGAATCGCAATCACCTTCGCCGCTCCAAGCTCCTCAGCTTCTCGCTTAACGATACGTAATTCGGCTTCACCTCTTGCACAAATGGCTAACGTATGACCTTGTTTTGCGAAAGCTAACGTCAATGCTCTCCCTAAACCTTTTGATGCACCCGTAATCATAATATTTTTCATTTCTTTTTCCCCTCTCGACTTTTTCTTACTTCAATTGTAGAAGATATGAAAAAGACTGAAATCGGCAAGAAGGGTAGAATTTCTCTCTTTCATTTGGCTAGTCCTATCTACGACTTTTGTAGGATGATTTCGATGCTTTTTTAATTGAATATGTGATTACTTAATAAAAGGCTGATTCATTCTAAATATGGTGGACTTCAATCTTATACCAGATAGATTTCCAATTTTTCTTCATAATTCTTTCTTCATAAATTGCATGATGTTTTTGTGAATTTCTAAAATAAGCTGTTGGCTTTACTTTTAAATGAATTACATCCTCCATTCCACAAGGTGCCGTAAGAACAATATTGTTTTCTTCGTCTAATTTCACACCAAGAGACGTTGCCGTTTCTGGGAATTTAGAAATAGCATCCTCCGAAGAAGAATAAGGTGGAACTTGATTGACAACATGCATTCTCGCCTCATTCTTAACAGACCAAGGTACATTCGGTAAGATGCCTCTCAATGTATTTTCTAAGTTTTTTTCCGTTAATTCATCCGTATTTTCTTTATCAAAATAGATCACGTCAACATCTTCTATTTCAGTCCGTTTATTAAATCCGTGCAACGTATCCCAAATTTTTGAACGTACAAATCCTGCGCATATCCACCAATCAGGTAAGTTTAACGCCTTGGCTGCACTCAAAATATTCATCATTTCATCATCATCTTGAATTAATTTAATAACATCTTCTTTTGTTGTTACCATAGCCATTTCTCCCCTAACACAGAACATATATTCGTATTGTATCATAATAAGAGGATGTTCCGCATACTTTCTAGGATAAGAAACTTTTATACATTAATTGTCGTATACCCAACATATAGAGGAGGGATCACTTTTGAAAAAGATTCTTTTATTATTAATAACGATTCCAATTTTTGTAATAGGATGCAGTAGTGAAGCTAATTTAGTTACATATGATAACGAGGAACTTACAAGGATATTCAAGAATGAATTCGTTCAACCGAAACATTCAGAAGAATTAAATGAAGAAAGCTCTCTGCCAAAACTACCTACAAAATTACCATTTAAGCCAGATCAGGTTGATTTTTCTCAGCCTCCTCCACATTATGAAGAAGGCTCTCTTTTCCTAATCTTCGATTTTTTAAGTAAGGGTGAAAGTTATGCTCATCTACAACTGCAAGTAGTAAATATGGAAACAGAGTATGATACGGATTTTGAAGCTATAAAAATAGGAGATATCGAAGGCTTTTATTATTCAGAAAGTCCCGACCTTATGTTATTGAATTGGGTGGAAGAAGAGATTCATTATGATTTAAAATATGTTGCATCGAGTTCTGATAAATATATTTCAAAAGAAGAATTCATTACGATAGCTGAGTCATTTAAGTAATAATAAGCGGCGTGTTTCTTTCATAAGAGATGCGTCTTTGTTTTGTGATCAATGAATTGATTTTATAGTGGTGAGACTTGAGAGAACGTTCAAGATGATAATGGAATGATATTTTATGAGCATTTCGAATATAATGTCCTATTAAGCTTTCCAAATGGAGCCAAACCCTCACTTTTATCTTGTATATTTCTATGTGATTAACGTTGAACCATTTATATAAGAGAACGAAATACCTCTATAATGTGTAATTACGAAAAGCTTTGTTAGGCACGACTTCATAATGATGACCTTTACATTAATTTTAGTTTAACTCCTTTTTTATCTAGACTTTTTCTAAATGGTTTGTTTTTTGAATAAACAAGGATATTATTTATTATGATATCATTCTGATAAATAGCGAGGAGAAATGTTATGGGATATATTGAGTCAATCGACCCTTTTCTCATGCAGTTGTTTATTGTTCCACTTATAGTGATAGGATTAGGGCTTTTAGCATCTATTATTGTTAAAAAGGCATTGGTTGCACCTTTAATAACACTGTTATTAAATTTATTATATGAAACTTGGTATATGAAACACTTTTTCTCTGAAATTAACTACACATCTTGGAATATTATTTTCCCCGTAATCTCATTTGGGATTTCTTGGGCAGCACTTTCCAGTTTGAAGCAGCAAAACAAACAAAATTAGACCACCTTATTATTGGTTACCATGCCGACGTAAGTATTTCCTCAACTTGATTTTCAACTACTAAATTCAAGCCAATGGAACTACTTTATAACATGTCAATGGTTTACTTTAAATTTAACAGCTGGATATTTCTCTCCTAAATGTTGGAGTGTCGGTTCACCCGTACCTTTAACATACTGATCAAAAAATGCAAGCGTAAATTCCCTTACTAGTCGGTGAACCTTTTTTGGATTTTCTCCTTTTGCACGATTCAATGGGCTAAGTAGACTTACATCTGTGAAACTAGCATGAGTAGAATTTGGGATTAGTAAAGACAAGCCGCCCCCAACGATACTTTTTTCATTTTTTGACAAATAGTCATAGTATTCTTTCTCTATGGACTCCCGCGTTTTACCTAATTGGTCTGCTGACTTCAACCATTCGTCCAAACTCCAAGTAGTGTTCATCAAGAAATACGGCTTTTCTCCTCCTTCTTCAGGGACTGTTCCTCCGATTAGCCCACCGTCCATGTTGATGGCAGCTTTTACTCGCTTGTCTTGCTGTAACATCCAGTATGAGGTAGCACCTCCGAACGAATGTCCAAACATACCGATTTTCCCCAAATCTAACTTACCCTTAAACCGATCGTTTTCTCCTCCATTGTTCAACTCTTCAAGTTGGTCAAGCACAAAAGTTGCATCTGCTTTCCAGGTTGACATCAAATCATTAAGGTATGAGTTAGATGGATATTTTTTTGAGTTTATCACCGTTCTACCATCAGGAAATACCGTTGCGAGAGCACTATACGTATGCTCCATACCGACTACGATGTAGCCATGACTCACTAGTTCTTCGATTTGAAACGTTGCGGAATTACGTGGACTACCATAACCGTGTGAGTATATTAACACTGGGTATCGCTCCTGCTCTGATGACAGACTCGCTTCAGACAAAGAGTGAGTCCTGACCTGGTCTAAATGACTTAAGGGTATCCCCACTGTTCTCGTTATTTCTGGTGTAAAGTATGGCTCAGGTTCCTTCTCGCTTTCTTCGGTAGCCGGGTACCAAATTTGTATCATAAGCTCTCGATTTCCTTGTGTACCTTTCTCAAGGGTTTCTAATCTTTTCTCATCTGTCCAATGATACGTTACCGTTCCTACAGAATAAGCTCCAGTTGGATTCGGTAAGGAGAAGATTGGAAAGAAGGTTGGGAGAAGAATGGCGCTGGCCAAATAAACGGTCAACATTGTTATTTGAATCGTTACTGTATACCATTTTCTCTTGTTCTTCTTCTTTCTCCCAACATAGAGATACGCCGCTATAAGGACTATCGTCAAGTATGCGGGAATCATCCGCCAAGTTATCCCCTCAAATACCACTTGACCCATCACCGCTAAAATCCCCACGATTAAAGGCCAGTGCGATTTACTAGTAGAGGTAGCCTTTATTCTCTTCGAGAACACCCAGTACAATAACCCAAAATTAACGCCTACAAGTAAAATCTCCCAAAATCTCATGTGATTTCAACACTCCTATCCATTTTTCCTGTCATAGATGAAGGGTCTGTTTTTGAAAAATAAAGCATCCTAAAAAATGACAATGTAACTCAAAATTACTTTATTTATAAAACATAAACTGTTTTTACACGTTAAAAATAGTTTATCAAATCAAAATATTCAATCAATATTAAAGATAAGGCAAATTATTGACTATTGGCCTATTCTCCTATTTTAATCTTATGTTAATAGGTAATAAGGGTAGAGTTCCGATGGATTTTCCAGTTTTTTTTGAACTCTAAAATTATTATGTTCGCCCCTTTAAAAATATGTAGAGTACCTATACTCCTCAAGAAAAATTCATTCTGTGATTCTTATAATTCTCATAGTAATCATTACAATCGGTGCATTTCATATTTTCTAAATGAAAATTAATGAAAAGAGTTTGAAGAGAGGTGAAGATAAGTGAGAGATAACCTTATATAAACTAGTCATTAGATACTAAAGAGTAATTATATTTACTAAAATCTATTTTATGTTTTATTTTCTTTTGAAAAAAGTTAACATATTCTTGTTTAATAGGAAAAGATCCTATTACAGGATGGATGTTAGAAAGCTGAAGTACACCTCTATATTCCTCTAAAGTAATACCCTTCAGTAATTCTGATCCTTCAATAATTTCTTCATCAATACGAATCCATTCTATACCTCTTGTTACATTACTTTCAGGAATATAATATGGAGAGATCATTTCCTCTACAAAAAGGCTATTATTAATAGTAAAATCTAAGGAACCACTTTGAACATTGTTTGACCCAATGTACATATAATAATCATAACCAAAATGTACAAAGAAATCTTTAGATATTAATTGACAGTAAATAAGCTCTCTTAAGACCATTTTAGAAACTATAGGTACATTATCTATACTCAGTTCTATATCCTCTTCTAAATGCAGTAGGTGGAAGGCGGGGTCATACAAAGGTGACGTTTTATCGGTAGAATTCAGATTATCTTTCTCAAGATCAACCAATCTTACACTTTTTATATTATTTAGTTGAATAAAATTCATAATCGTATTTATATATGCTTTCTCTACGTCTAAATATTCACTTAACGTGAGAGAATTGCCATTTACCATTTTTCCTATATCATACGCACTTGTCCATTCATCTGTTATAGTATAATGACCTTCATCATTTCTAAAATCTGGATTATATTTTGTTATTCTATACTGATATTTAATTTCTCTACTCAAGTTAATCTCCCATCCCAATATTCTCTAAAGTCACGAGTGTTCTCGGCTAATTCATAAAAATTACGAATCGCTTTGCATAAATTGAATTTTAAAAATAACACATAATATTTACCTATGACAGAAAAATCATATAAATTTAAGATATAATTAAGAGCGGAAGGGAAAAATTGTAATTTAAATTACAGGTTTACCCGAACGAAAAGACACACTCCTCATTAGTGTTAGGAGTGTCAACTCCGTTAGATTAAGTGCATTTGAGTGAACACCTTAAAAATGTAGTTGGCAAACTGCCAGAAATGCCTATAAATTTTACCTTCCAAAAAGTGGTAGTAGACTATTTTAATCGTTGAATCTTATTGAATTCTTTTACTAAATAATGATACTTATTATCTCAAATGCAAGCCCTTTAACAAAAATCTTATATGTATATCCCCTTCTCCTTATAGGGAGGTAGAAGAATATCAGATTAACATTCTAGTTGGTAGAGGTGAAGATAAAGTGAACGTAGAAAACATAGACTATAAAGTGATGGGGTCCGGAGAGAAAATTCTTCTTATAGAAACAGGTATAGGCTGCTCCTTTTATCAATGGCTTCCTTTTGTAAAGAAGATAATGAAAGAGTTTACTATTATTATGTACCATCGAGCTGGTTATGGGAATAGTGAGGTTTCGAAGAATCCAAGAACAACTGAAGGTATTGCATACGAACTAAATGACCTAATTGAGTCATTAGGTATAAAAGAAAAGATCTTTGTTATGGGGCATTCTTTTGGTGGGCTATGTGCATTGCATTATGTAATGCTATTTCCGGACAAAGTTAATAGATTAGTTTTATTGGATTCAACCTCACCAAATTTCAACCGATTATATGACTTAGATCTCCCGGTAATGAATTCCCTTATATCGATAGACCAAATGGTAGAAAGTAATTTAGGTCATTCAAACAAATCAAGAGAAGCACTTAAAGAGCTATATGGTGAAATGATTGAGGGATTCTACAAGAAGTATTCTGACTATGAAGCGGAAAAACTTGAAGCGTTTATAACGAATCCAACATTATTCAAGACTGTCGCTGATGAATATAACCACTGGGAGTTAAATAGTGAGAAGATAAAAGAGCTTAGTGAATTTCCCAACATTCCACTAACCGTCATAGCAAGAGATATAGAGGCTTCAGTAAGTGCCTTTATTCAATACAATATTCCGGAGGAAGAGGCACGTGAATACGAAGAAGTTTGGCGTGAACTACAATTAGAGTTGGCTACGTTATCAAATCAAGGTGAATTGATCATAGCAGATCGTAGTGACCACGAAATTCATATTGATAGACCTGATATTATCATTGAGAGCTTAAATAAATGGTTATAGGTTTCTTAATGAAAGAGCATTATTAATGATGTCAAAGTTAATTATTTCATCAGTCTTCAAAGCTTTTTTATGTGTATAGTAGTAAATTGAACAGGATGAAAAAACCCTTTCAGTGGGTGCTTTTGATGTTATAATCACTTTTAATCCAATAGATGAATTACCATATTTTTATGTTTAGACTAATTATCAGTTCAGATAAATCAAAAGGTGTTCCTTGAATAAATTTTCATATGGGGATTTCTAAATAAATGGAAGAGGACAAAAAGCAATCCCGAAATAGAATGTATTTCGGGTTACATGACGATAGGTAAGCTTGATACCACCTTTTATCAGAAATGATATTTTATACACCATCGACTTTGTTTTATTTCTCTAAAATATGAGCATAGATCCACTCATACGATAATGAATTCAACAGTATTTTCTAGGTGCGAAATTTGCGTAATACTGAATAATTTTTGCTATATTTATATAGGTTATATGGTTTGGAAAATCATTGTGCAAGGCACAAGCTGCAAGCTTATAACGATAATCAAAGTCATATGTTTTTACGTATAAGTTTTCAGACAAAGGATTTTCAAACTTTACTTGAATATCTTCATTAGAAAATTTTGTGTGAAAACTTTTTAAAGAAAGGCTTAGTCCCTTACCGATGTTTTTTAACACACTTTCTTTTACAGTCCATAAGCTATAGAAAAAATCTTGCTTATTCTCTGCATATTCCATTTGTTCCATTTCAACAGGATGGAACATTGATATTAAATTTTCATAATCAATAGCTTTAATTTGCTCAATATCAATCCCAACGCGAGTTTGGTCAACAATACAAATGACCCAGTTTCCTGAATGGGATAGATTAAAGAGAAAATTATTTGATGTTACATACGGTTTCCCGTATTGATTACGTCTTATGACAGGGATAGTACCATATCCCTCTACTTTTTCGTATAAATAGTTTATAAGTAATTCTCCCACCATTGTTCGTAATGTGTCTTTTCTATTTCTAAATTTCCTTGCTCTATTTAAGGTGTCATTAGACACGATACGAGAGTAAAGGTGGTCATTAACATTTGAATGATCCAAATCTGATAAATTAACTGCGAATATTTTCACACTCTGCACTCCTTTTAATCATACTATTCTCTTTAAAAGGGAGTTTCTACTACATAATAGTCAACAAAATTTCAGTATCGTACTTTTAGCATAACAAATGCTGTAAAAAACACATCCATCATTTATCCTTTTTCATCATTGATTATGAAGAATGATGAAGATGACACGCTTATTTCGGACATTTGAAGGTAGATTGAGTCGCCCTCCTATCAGTTGTAAAGCTGCAATTGTTTTAGATTTAAGAAACCACTCTTCCTCTCTATACTATTTCCTGAGTACTAGAGTGGTTTCCATGTATCATCTATTTACTCTCTAATAAAGTATGTTGCCATGACAGTCTTTCTTTTATCCTATTAACAAGATTAGAAACATTTGGTTGTTCAAGTACACTTTCATGATGTCCTTCCACCCTCGTAATCGATAGTTGACCATTCGTTCTATTCCTCCATTTCTCTGGTTCTATTAAAGAAAATGGTCGATGTGGATTCACCTCGGTCACATGAAAAACATGGATATCAGCCTCCACGATACCTCTAGTTGTATAATGACTAAAAGCTTCCTCATTAGCCGCTAATACTTCTATTTTTCGTTTCATCACTTCGTTCGAAGTGTCTTGATGGAAAAATTCTAATGCCTTCAACTTCTTAGCCACTTGATTGAGTAATTGATCTTCATCTAAATCTTGATTCATATTTATCTCTACTTCATTACAGATTCCTAGATTCAATGAAATCAACTGAAGGCTAGACCGGTTTTTATTGTAAGTTTCAACAGCTTTCACTTCTGCTTCTGAATCTATGATAACGATAAACTCTACTTCTTCTCCCAATAACTCTAGTCTTTTAGCGATTTCAAAGACAAGGTTCCCTCCAAACGACCATCCGGCTAATCGATAGGGTCCTTTCTCCTGCACTTGCTGAATCTCAGATAAATACAGGTCTGCCATCTCATGCATATCCGTTAATGGTTGATGATCTGACTCATAGCCCATAGCTTGCAATCCATAAATTGTTTCTTCTTTAAGTTCTTTTGCAAGCTGGATATAACTCATGATTCCTCCGCCGACTGGGTGGGCGAAAAATAGAGGAGCTCCATCCTTTTCTCCCTCTTGTATCTTGACGAGGATTTGATCTTTAATGGTCCTCTCTGGCTTTAACTCTTGACATAACTCTTCTACTGTTTGTTTTTCATACAAGGTGGATAAAGGTACCCTTTGTTGAAATTCTTCTTCTATACGATCCATTAAAACAATGGCCTTAAGGGAATGACCTCCCATTTCAAAAAAGTTATCTTTTACACTGATTTTATTAATATTTAAAACGTTTCGCCAAATATTCTGCATAATTTTCTCTGTGTCATTTCTTGGTGCAACATAATCTTCACTTGATGTCATTTCAGGAGTAGGTAAGGCTTTACGATCCACTTTCCCGTTATTATTTAATGGAAAAGATTCAAGCGTTACAACAAAAGATGGTACCATGTGACCTGGTAGCTTCGCCTTAAGATACTCCCTTAATTCCATACTAGAAGATGGTTGTGTAGAATAACAAACAGCATAGCCAACTAGTTTTTTCTCACCTACGTGATCCTCTTTAATTACAACTACGGCTTCCTTTACGGATGAATGCTGGGCGAGCGTATGTTCAATTTCGCCTAATTCTATTCTCATACCTCTTATTTTTACTTGGTTGTCTGCCCTTCCTAAAAATTGAATATTTCCTACTAAATCAAACGTCCCTCTATCTCCTGTACGATACATCCGTTCACCTTCTATAAACGGATTAGAAATAAAAGACTCTTTTGTTTTTAGAGAATTTTTATAATACCCTCTTGCAAGTCCTATACCTCCAATATAAATATCTCCAGGTACTCCTATTGGGACAGGTTGTAAATTTTCATTCAATACATATAAATAATGGTTATCGATTGGTTTTCCAATACTCACATTCCCGTCCTTCACCACATCTGTTATTGTGCAGCGATGAAATGACGAACCAATGGACACCTCAGTAGCTCCCCATGTATTGTATAACTCTGACTCAAACCGCTCCATAAACTTTCGCACGGTTTCTGAATGAAGTGCTTCACCACCCGATACAACGACTCTTAAATCCGTTAGCTGTAACCTTTCTTCTAATGAAATTCGGTCGATTATTAAGTTGAGCATGCTTGGAACAAAAAAGCTTACTGCCACATTATATTGTATCATTGCTTGAATAATGGCATGTGGATCTCTATGTGCCCCAGGCTCCAAAATAGCTACCCTAGCTCCTACCATGAAGGTCCAAAAGAATTCTATTCCTGAATCGTCAAAGGTAAGGGTGGTTTTATGTAACACTGTTTCGTTACAAGTTAATTTAAGTTCATTTTGATTCCAGGTCATATGGTTGACCCACCCTTTATGAACGTTTTCAACCCCTTTTGGCTTTCCAGTTGAACCCGACGTATAATAAATAGAAACGAGGTCATCTGATGTCACTTCTGAGATTGGTCTTGAAGTTGGATAAGTAGAGAACTTGTCGACTTCATGAATATCCACAAGAGAAACAACATCGTTAGGAATGTTCTTTAAGTGACTATGAACTAAACATAGGAGCGGTTCTGCACCTTTCAGCACTTGGCTAATTCTCTTTGAAGGAGCATCTAAATCGAGTGGCAAGAAAGCTCCTCCAGCCTTTAATACGGCTAATAAGGAAATCGGAAGTTCTAAAGAGCGCTCAATACCTATTGCTACACAAACGCCAGGTCCCACACCTCTCTCCTGTAAATAATGGGCCAATTGGTTTGCCTTCTGATCGAGTTCTCGGTAAGTTAACGTCTTCTCTTTAAAAACAACAGCAACGTGATTTGGCATCTTATCTACTGAATCCTCAAATAGTTGATGAATACATTTCTTATCAGGAAATGGAATATTAGTGGCGTTCCAATCATATACCATCTGCTGTTTTTCCTCTTCATCTAAAATCATTACATCGGAAACATTCTGTTCCTTATCTTTGAGAATAGAATGAATAAGTACTTCCAAATGATTAGCCATTTTCTCAATTGTACTTTGACTAAATAAATCTGTACTATATTCAAAAGCTCCAGTAATACCTTCTTCTGTATCGGTCATATCTAAAGACAAGTCAAACTTAGCTGTCTCAGGTTGACAATTAATATAATCCACTTCTAATTTATCCATTGTAAATGTTGTCTGAGTACTGTTCTGAAGGGAGAACATCACTTGGAATAAAGGAGAGTAACTAACGTCCCGATCTACTCTCAGTTTATCTACCACTTTTTCAAACGGTAAGTCTTGATGTGCAAACCCATCTGTTACCGTATTTTTAACAGTCTCAAGCAGCTCGACAAATGACATATCTTCTTGCATTTGCGTTCGAATAACAAGGGTGTTAACAAAGTACCCAATGAGACCTTCAACATGCGGATGCGTCCGATTAGCAATCGGAGTTCCTACGAGTATATCTTTCTCACCGGTATACCCCTTCAATAGAAGGTTAAATAGTGTTAATAGTGTCATATATAATGTCGTGTTATGTTCATTACTTAACTCTTTTAGCTTCTTACTCGTTTCTTTTGATAGCTTAAGTTGGTAAACGGCTCCCTTACCTGTTAGCTGTTTTGGTCGTGGATAATCTACAGGTAATTTTAGTACATAAGAATGACCCTTTAGCTGTTCAGACCAATAGGCCATTTGTTCTTCCATCACTTCCTTTTCAAATACCTCTTTTTGCCAGACGCTGTAATCTAAATACTGTGTTGGCAATGAAGGAAGTGGTGATGGCTGTTGCTTTAAGAAAGCTTCATATAAGATGTGTAATTCCCTTTGAATAACTTCAAGCGACCATCCATCAGATATAATATGATGCATCTCTAGAAGCAGTACATGTTCTTGTTCGTGCTTTTTCATTAGCGTTGCTTTAAATAGCGGTCCTTTTTCTAAATCATATGGTTGACTGAGGGCTTGATTGCAATACTGATCTACTAACTGATCAAAATGACCTTCTGCTGAAACCAAGCTATAATCAATGTGAGTTAATACTGAATCTAGGTGTTGTGAAATCACCTGATACGGTTCCCCATTGCGTATATGAAAAGTCGTTCTTAGCGATTCATGCCTTTTCACCATTTCAGCGAGTGCCTGTTCAAGAGCTTTAAGGTCTAATTTTCCTTTTAGTTTCATTGGTACAAGCATGTTATAAGCTGGATTATTAGGTTCTAATTGATGCAAAACCCACAACCTTTGTTGGGCAAATGATAATGGATGTTCCTTTTGACGTGTTACTTTAGGAATGCTTGCCCATTTAGTTCCATGCTGATTTCGTTTCATTTCTTGACGTACAACATTTGCAAGCTTCCTTACGGTAGGGAATTCAAACACCGTATTTATTGATAATTCTATATTAAAGATTTTCCCTAATTTAAAGGTCATTCTAGCTGCTAGTAACGAGTGGCCCCCACATCGAAAGAAATTGCTATCAACACCAATGGCTTCATTGTTCAGTGTATCTGACCAAATGGCGAGCATTTGCTCCTCTATTGCGTCTTTAGGCTCTATCCTTTCAAGCGATTTTTCCTGACTTTTAGTTGGGTTAGGTAACGCTTTACGATCAATCTTTCCATTCTGTGTAAGGGGTAGTACATCCATAGGTGTAATATAGGTTGGAATCATATAAGTAGGTAATGTTTGTTGAAGTTCTTGCTGAAGTTGCTCAGTACTTATTTTTTGACCTTTATTCCAAACGATATAAGCAAGTAAGAGCTTCTCTCCACCCTCCTCCTTATCGATGACTACTACATCTTGTATAGCTTTATGAGCTAGTATGGTTGACTCCACTTCCCCTAGTTCAATACGAAATCCTCTTATCTTCACTTGTCGGTCTATTCTTCCAATAAAATCGATAACTCCATCCTCTAAATATCGAACTAAGTCACCGCTTCGATATAAAATTTCTCCTGTATTAAACGGGCTTGAAATGAACCTTTCTTTTGTTAATTCTGGCTGGTTATAGTACCCCTTAGATAAACCGTCTCCTGCGATATATAATTCCCCCGGGATTCCGACAGGGACAGGCATTAGATTTTTATCCAAAATATAGACCTTAGTATTAGAAATAGGACGGCCAATCGGAACAGATGTATAATCGCCATGTTCTAAAGAGAGTTCATGGAAACAAGTAAAAGTTGTATTCTCTGTTGGTCCATATCCATTAATGAGACGACAATCAGGTAATTGCTGGAGGACTTTATTAACCGATTGAACATTCAGTTTATCTCCCCCTGCCAATAACTGTCGGATAGGTTGTAACCCTTGAAGATTATGTTGAACCATTTCATGGAATAGTCCTGCTGTTAACCAAAGGGTCGTAACGCCAAATTCGTGAATAACCTCTCCTATCGTTTCGAGTGAAGGTGTTTCTGGTGGAAAAATGACTAATTCTTGCCCGTTTAACAAACTACCCCATATTTCAAACGTTGCAGCATCAAAAGAGATTGGAGCAAGTTGAAGAAATACCTCTTTAGTAGATAGGGTAAAATAATTTGAATCTTTTACTAATCGAATGATATTCCGTTGATTGACACATACTCCTTTTGGTCGACCAGTAGATCCTGATGTATACATAATATAAGCAAGAGCCTGACTATCAGTACACTGGTTGAGGTTAGCTGTTCCCATCGTCGACAGGAAGTGGTCAAGCTGATCAATGAAAAGAAGTTCTGTAGATTCCTGTGGCAGTTGACTAGACAATGACTCCCGAGTAATAATTGTTTGCACTTCTGCATCTATCACCATATAGCCAATTCTTTCAACTGGGTAAGAACGATCAAATGGAACATAGGCTTTATTTGCTTTAAGAATGCCGATGATTGAAATAATCATTTCTGGAGAACGTTCCAATAAAATACCGATTTTTTCTTCATTATGGTAGTTTCGATTTAGGTAATGAGCAAGTCGATTGGCCTTTTCATTTAACTCACGATAGGATACAGTTGAATTCCCATCATGAATGGCGATGGCTTCTGGATTTTTATCCACAATAGCTTCAAATAATTGAACAATCGTTTGATCTTTAGGATAATCCGTGATTGTCTCATTCCATTCCTTCACTATCGTTGCTCTCTCTTTTACAGTTAACAAATCATACTCAGCTATTTTTCCAGCTGGATTTAAAACGATTTGATTTAAAAGCTGAAGGAAATGACCGCTCATTCTCTTAATAGTTGATTGGTGAAAAAGGTCCGTATTGTATTCTATAATTGCCTCAATTCCGTCTTCTGTATCTTTTGTCGTTAGCATAAGGTCAAATTTAGATGTGTGACGATCAAATTCAATTGGTTCTAAAGAGAAATCTGATGCATTTAGCTTCTCTGAATCTTGATTCAAAGCAAACATCACTTGAAATAATGGAGAATAGCTTGCATCTCTCTCTTCAACGACTTCTTCAACGATTTTCTCAAAAGGGACATCCTGATTCATAAATGCTTCTAAAGTTGTTTCACGAACTTCATTTAATATTTGCTGAAAGGTTTTATTCCCTTCTACTCTTGCTCGTAAGGCAAGAGTGTTGACGAAGAAGCCTAATAGATGTTGTACTTCCTTTTGCTTTCGATTCGCTATAGGTGTCCCAACAATGACATCTTCCTGGTTTGAATAACGAGAAAGTAGAATTTGAAACGCTGTTAATAATGTCATGAACAACGTGGACTGATGCTCTTGACTGACCCTTTTTAATTCATTTGCCAGTTGATGAGGAATGTGAAAAGGGAGCGTTTTCCCGTGAAAGGTCTGTCTTTTTGGACGAGAATAATCAGTTGGCAAATCTAATTTCTTAGCATGGTCCTTCAGTTTTCCCTTCCAATAGTCGGTTTGCTTTTGAAAGTCTCCCTTTTCCATCAGCTTTCTCTGCCACGAGGCATAATCAGCATATTGAACGGTCATCTCAGGCAATTCATGAGGTTTGCCCGACAGAAATGAAAGATAAATAGCTTGCAGTTCTTGAAATAATAGATCGATAGACCATCCATCAGAAATAATATGATGTTGCGTAATAATGCAAACATGCTCTACGTCTGATTGCTTGAAGATACGGACTCTAAATAACTCCTCATGACTTAAATCAAAGACATAGTCAATTTCTTCTCTTAAAGCATTGTTTATATATGTTTGACTGTCTTGAACGGGATGTGAAGATAAATCCACATAATGAATCGACTGAGCTTTGTGCTCATGAATTAGCTGATAAGCCTTTCCCTCTTGTTCAAGAAAATTTGTTCGCAATGCTTCATGTCTTTGAACGATAGTATGAATACTGTTCTTAAAATGTTCTAAATGAAAGGCTCCGTTAATCTTAAATGGCAAGCAAATATTGTATGCAGATGATCCTTGTTGCAACTTGTCTATAAACCAAAGGCGTTGTTGAGCAAAAGAGAGAGGGGGAAATCTCTCTTTTGCTGATCGTTTGACGATTTGTTTCTTTTTCCCCTCTAACTTTTCCTTTAATTTCTGTTGTAACAGTGATGATGAACGACTAGAAGTTGAATCTGAATGGCGCACGAATGGTCACCCCTTTATTTAATCAATAGTTAACTAGATAAAATGCTTTTATTTATGCTTCCTGTAATAACAGTTGCTCTATCTTCAAAGATAGCTGGCGAATGGTAGGTGCCTCAAATATACTACGTAAGGATAAATCAATATCTAGGTCATTACATATTTCAGAAATAAGTTGTGTCGCAATTAATGAGTGCCCACCCAGTTCAAAGAAATTATCATTCACTCCGATTCTGTCTTTATTTAACAACTCACACCATATTGGGTGAAGGTATTGTTCCACTTCACTTTCTGCTTCCACATAAGCCTCACTAGATCCTTTATTTAGATCAACCTCAGGTAGACTAGCGTAATCTACTTTTCCATTTGGAAGCAATGGCAGTTTGTCCATAACAATGAATGTTGCTGGAACCATATAATCCGGAAGTATATCTAGTAGGAAAGAACGGATTTCTTGCTGATCTATCTCCCTATTCTCATGGTTTTGTACATATCCAACTATCATTTGTTCTGATTCCTGTAGATGGACCTTGACTGCAGCAAGCTCAACCTCCATATGTTGATGTAATGCCGATTCAATTTCTCCTAACTCAATTCTGTATCCTCGTAACTTCACCTGTCTATCTATTCGATCGATGAATTCCAAACGACCGTCTGACATGTAACGTACACAGTCTCCTGTTTTATACAAGATACGTTCTGTTTCGAATGGATGAGGGACAAATCGTTCCTTTGTCTGCTCATCATTCATATAACCAAGTGCCAGACCCATTCCACCAATCAATAACTCTCCTTTTACTCCAGGAGGTACAAGTTGACCGTTCTCATCCATCACCACTACATGTACATTAGATAGTGGTCTTCCTATACTTTCACTAAGATTCTCCCTGTCACAGACATCGTAGGTAGTATCGATACAAGCTTCAGTAGGGCCATAAAGATTAATTAAAGTAGCAGAGGAAACTTCATAGAATTTCTTTTGTAATGATAGACTTAGTTTCTCTCCACCGCAGAATACACGTTTTAAAGGAGATTCATTGAACAATGGAATTTGAATAAGAGCTTGAAGCAATGAAGGCACCACCTGTAAAGTGCTGATATTATACTGCTTGATGACCTTCATCATATATTCAACATCTGCTTGCTTTTTCGGTTCAGCCACTACTAAACGAGCTCCTGATAGAAGTGGAGCATAAAACTCCCAAACAGAAGCATCAAAGCTAAATGATGTTTTCTGTAGAACAGCATCCTTTTCAGATAGAGGAAACTTTTGATTCATCCACATCATATGGTTCATAATAGCTCGATGAGGTAGCAGCACTCCTTTCGGGTTACCGGTTGAACCAGACGTATAAATCACATAAGCAGGATCTTCTGGTTGATTCTCTACTTTAAGATTCTCCACTTTTTCTTGATCGACCGTATTCCAAATGTTATCCACTTCTACAAGGTTTTTATAGGAAGTATGAAGATGCTTCATTACCCCAGATTGTGTGAGGATCCATTTCGCATTAGAATCACTCATCATATATTCAATACGTGCCTTCGGATATTCTGGATCAATAGGAAGGTAGGCATTACCAGTCTTAAGGACTGCTAACAAACTAATGACCATTTCCATAGATCGTTCCATACATATCCCAATGACCTGATTTCGTCCTACATCCATTTGATCAATCAAATAATGGGCTAGTTGATTTGCTTTACTGTTTAATTCTTTGTATGTCAATTCTTGATTTTGAAATTGAACAGCTATATGATCGGGTGTTTTGTCTACCTGATCCTCAAATAACTGCTGTAAACCAGTTGCAGATGGCGGCTCTACGTTCTCTCCTGTTAATAAGTGAAGCAAGTTCTTGCTCATCTCATCAGGAATTAATTGTAGCGTTTGAATCGCTTGCTTTTGGTTTGATAATGCTTCACCTAATAGATTAACTAAGCAGTTGATCATAAAATCTAACTGTTCATTCGTATATACATTTTCGTTCCCTATTAAAGTAAACGTAAGGGAGCTCTCTTCATTTTCACTGAACAACAACAGATCAAAAGGTTCAACTTCATTTGTTTGAGTTTGTAAAGAAAACTGAACGCCATTACTTTGAGTCAGATTCGCTCCTTCTCTCCCCTTATAGCCATAAGAAAAATGTGGGAGACGCCCGGACTCTTTCTTCCGTTGGTTCATATCAAAGTAAGGGCTCCATTCTGTAGATTTTTCTAGGCTTACATTCACTTCTTTGACAAAGGATAGAAAATCAGCATTCTTATCATATTGAGATGCGACGGGCACATATTTGTTTAATAGACCCAGCATTCCTTCTAACTCTTCATCCATTCTTCCATTCATATATACACCAATGTTTACACCATCACGTTCAATGAAGCGATGAATACAAAGCAGCCATGATGAAAGCACAGTAGCATCCATTGTTACATTATGCTCTACTACAAAATCATTTAATTGCTTCTTCAACTCTTCGTTTAACTTCTTCGATAAGGAAAGAGCAGTGCTAAAATGGGTATGCTCATCTTTGTTGCCAAAAGCAGGTGGAGCCTGTAATTTGTCAAACGTCTTTTGTTGCCAAAAGTCTCTCCCTTCCACACCTTCTTCATCCTCTAGTAATATTGAATTAAACCATTCTGAGACAGCTACATAAGGGATTTCTTCATTATCCTCTTTCTTCTCTTCTTGATTACAGACACTATGATAGCAATCGGCTACTTCTTTTAACATTAAGTCAGGGACAATATCCGTAGTGATATAAGGAAACTTCATTAAAAGAAGTGACTTCTCCTTACTCAATGAAATGAAAGTGGCATGTAATATTGGACCTTTCTGTACATCAATATCCACACTTTTATCCTTTATTCTACGAATCTCTTTTTCTAACGAACTAGGGTCAATTTGTTGAAGGTCAAGATAATCAAAGGCAATGGCCATCTCTTCCCTAACCACTTGTACTGGATAAGTTAAACCAGGAACACTTTGATAGATTGTTCTAAATACATCATGACGCAAAACCAATTGCTGTAATGCTTGGCGTAACAAATCTATACTTACTTGTCCTTCAAGTGAAAAGCTCAGATGATTTCCATTTGATGAAACCTCCCTTTCCATCATGAGATCCCAAATTCTTTTCTGCTGTGGTGATAATGAGTACCCTTCCATTATTCGTTGTCCTCCTTTTTCATTTCGTTTCTAGTGGTTGGTTCTCCCATTGCAACTAGTGTTTTTCTTTCACCCTTATACGGATTTCTTCCATGCGCCACCAACATATTATCCAATACTAGTACATCACCTTCGACCCAAGGAAATGCAACAGTTGCTTTATCATAAGCTTGACGTAATGCCGCTACTACTTCATCTTCTATCGGGGTTCCATCACCATAATAAGTATTGTATGGAAGTCCCTCTTCACCAAATTCTTTCAGTAACATCTCTCTCACAGATTGTTTCAAACTAGACTTATGCCAAAAAGCAATATGGTTAAACCAAAGCTTCTCTTCAGTATCAGGGTGAACCGTTACGGCTGGTCTAACTTGACGTGTTCTAAGCATGCCATTTTCTTTCCATTCACATTCCATTCCATTTTCTTTACAATATTTCTCTACTTCTTCTTGACTCTCTGTATGGAAGACATATTGCCACGGTTGTCCAAAACCATCCCCGTAATTGCGAACAAGCATCCAACCCTTTTCTTCAAACTTCTCTCTAATGCTAGGCTCAAGGAATTGATACACTTTTCTGACATCTGCGATTGGAGTTTCTCCACCTTCCTTCGCACCGATAATGGAAGAAAACCAAATTTTCTTTGGCCACGTCAGGACATAGGAAAGCTCATTGTGAAGAGCAATATGTTCTTCTGGTGGAAATTCAGTAGACGTATACACTTTCCCTTTTACTGCGGACCTTGGTGTTGCCCCCTCTTTATAACTTAGTGGTTGTGTACAAATTGAATTGATAAAATCATAGAAATCATCAGATGTTTTAATATTGAACCCTCTAAAAAGGACCCCACCATATTTCAACACATTTTCCTCTATTCGATCTTTATTCTCTAAATACCAAGTCTTTAGATCTACATCTGACACATTTGGTTGTATTAATAACGGCAGCATTTCTCCAGTTTGAAGTTGTCCCTCCCTTACGATTTCTCGTTGCGAGATATCGATTGCTTTCGGTTTTACAAACTTTCTTTTATTCGTTGTTTTAAACATTGTTTTAACCTCCATTTAATAAGTAGTTAATTATTTTTTTACTTTGTTTTCATTTTTAATTTAAATTGTTTAAAAGCGGATTTGCGGTCATGACTTCGCTTCTTTTTCTGTTCTTCCATATAGCGTTGCTCTTCCTTCTCAATTTCTTCCTTTAACTGAGATAGGAGAATAGTAGGTTCCGCCAACACACGTTCCACTATAAAGAGATAACTGCGAAGGATGGTTTGAATGGTTGTTTTGTTAAATAAATCTGGTTTATATTCAATGATGACTTGCATCCCTCCCTCTACTTCTGTTAGGCCTAAGGTCAAATCCCATTTTGACCTTCCACTATGTGCTCCAAGCAACGGGAATTTCATTGTTAGGCTAGGCAACTGAGAATCTTCTTTTTTATGATCCATCACAAACCAAACTTGGAAGAAAGGAGAAATATATTTGTCTCTCTTTGGATTTATTTTTTCTATCATTTTCCCGTAAGGAACATCTTGATAAGCAGAGGATGTTAGAACCACATCACGAACTTGAGCAATCAAATCATGAAATGTACCGTCCTCATCTAACTTTGTTCGCAACACTAAATTGTTGTTAAAATAGCCAATTACGTTCTGAGTCTCTCTCATGGTTCGATTCGCAACAGGAGAACCTACCAAAATATCATTTTGATTAGAGTAAGTGTATAGCAACATCTTATACGCAGCCAGAAAGCTCATAAATAATGTGGCTCCTTCTTGTTGACCAATCTCTTTCATTTGATGAACGGTTTCTTGCGTTATATGCTCTGTCTCAATTGCCCCACGATCCGTTACCTCCTCTGAACGTGGTCGATCTAAAGGCAACTTAAGTTCTGGTGGATGTCCTCTCAACTTTTCTTTCCAATAATCAATGCGCTTTTCAAATCTAGTACTAGATATTTGTTCCCGTTGCCAATAGGCATAATCCTCATATTGAATAGGTAATTCTTCAAGTGGCTCAAAAGTCTCCCCAAGATACTTTAAATAGTTTGCCTCTAATTCTCGTCCTATGATGTCAAGAGACCATCCATCTGTAATCATATGGTGTATATTAATGGTTAAAATGTGCTTCTGCTTTTCTATTTTGTAAATGGTAAAACGATAGAGTGGGTCTTTTTCTAAATCAAATACATAGGTTGCTTCGTTCTTCATTGCTGACTGTATCGCTTCAATCTCTGGTCTCCCTTTCATGTCTAATAAATGAATCTCGATGTCAATTGGCTGGTAAGCATGAATAATAGGGTGTGGCTTCCCTCTTTTATTAATGAAGTTTGTTCGAAGTCCATCATGGCGCTTCACGATCTCATTAATGCTGTAAGTAAGGGCCTCTACATCTAGTTTCCCTTCAAAAATTAAATAGATTGGGACATTATATTTCGATGATGCTTGATCCATTTGTTGAGAAAGCCATAACCCCTCTTGGTTAAGAGAGAGTGTTGCTTGTGCATCTTCAGGCTTTTTTCGGATTTTCTCAGGCTTCGTTTTCTTCCGATTTTGTAACCTCTTTTTAAGAAAATCCTCTTTATTAATTGTTGTCACCTCAGAAGGTTGGAATGAAACCTTTTCTTCTTGGCGCAATTGTTCTATTCTCTCTGCTAATGCTTCCACCGTTGGATACGTAAATATCTCTCGTAACGGAAGGTCGAGTAGAAACGTTTCTTGCAAACAGGAAACGACTTGAGTAGCCAATAAAGAGTGGCCTCCTAATTCGAAGAATGAATCCCCGACTCCAATCTTCTCTATCCTCAGCACTTGTTCCCAAATGGTCACTATTTGTTCCTCTAATGGTGTACGAGGAGCGATGTAATGCCCCCCTACATGCTCTTGGCTAGAAGCAGGGAATGCTTTACGGTCCACTTTTCCATTCGGGGTCAGCGGAAAGGATTCCATCGAAACAAAGTGTGCAGGCACCATATAGCTTGGCAATTGTTTCTTTAGATGTTCCTTCCATTCTGCCACGCTCCCTTCTCCCACTATATAAGCGACCAGTGCTCTGTTTCCTGGGTGATCTTCTCGAACAAGGACAATTGCCTCATTCACCGAAGGAAATTCGCATAAAGCTCCTTCTATTTCTCCAAGCTCAATTCGAAAGCCACGAATTTTGACTTGATGATCCTCCCTACCTAAGAAATCAATATTTCCATCTGGAAGGTATTTAACTAAGTCTCCTGTTCGGTACAAACGCTCCCCCTCTTTGAATGGATGAGAAATAAATCGCTCTTCTGTTAAATCAGGTCGGTTGAGGTACCCACGAGCCAACCCTTCCCCACCAATATACAGCTCTCCTGTTACTCCAATCGGTACAGGCTGGTGAGATGGGTCCAGGATATAAGCTTCCGTGTTGTTTAGAGGTCTTCCAATCGGCACTGTTCCCATGTCTTTCACTCGATTATCAATCGAATAGGTAGTGGCAAATACCGTCGTCTCGGTTGGTCCGTATACATGGAACATCCGGTGCTCTCCTAAATAAGCTAAAGCCTTTTCTACATGGTTAATCGATACTTTCTCCCCACCAAACAACACCTTTCGGACTTCCTGGAGGCAGGTGAGATCGTAATCAACAATCGTATTAAATAACGCGGTCGTCATAAAGGAAATAGAGATATTTTCTTTTCGAATGATGTTTGATAGTTCTTTTACATCAAGTGCTGCCTCTTTAGAAATGACGACCAATGTAGCTCCATTCAACAAGGCCGTGTAGATATCAAAGGTTGACCCATCAAAGGCATAGTTGGAAAGCTGTAGCACTCGATCATGTTCACTTACTTCTAAATATCCATTATTGCAGATGGTCTTTACGACGTTCTGGTGAACAGTTAAGTTCCCTTTCGGGTTTCCTGTTGAACCAGAGGT